>CAVIOJ010000122.1:0-11859 GCA_963644225.1 Lachnospiraceae bacterium
GTTCTCATCCACATCTACCTTGTAAAAAGAAACGGTACCATCCAACTCCTCTGCTACTTCATCAAAAACAGGTGCCAGCATCTGGCAAGGGCCACACCAAGTTGCAGAAAAATCAACTACAGCCACCTTTTTTTCCAATGCTTTTGACAAATCATTGTCCTTAATTATCTCTACCATCTGACTACCTCCTAATTATTCTCATTTGGGTAAAAATTATATTACTTATACACTATATTGTCAATTTAATGAAAAATTTCCTAGCGTTTTACTATGATTTTTTCATCCAGATTCCGGTAAAGGAAAAAATGTACAGGCTACAAAAAAAGCCCCAGCCCCACAAGACACTATCGTTTTGCTATACTCAGTGTCTTTATGGGCCTGAAGCCTTTTCATTTTTCTAAAATCCTATCCGCGCTCCTGCACCAATTTCTTGGCCATGGCTATAACACGGCTGGCATTGATGCGAACCTGCTCTTCAGATACGTCTCCTGCCTTAAGGCCTGCCAACAGATCGTCATAATCCCCTTTACCACCCGGCATAAAGAGATCACCACCTGCTGCAGCAACATATCTGGCTTTTGAATTGCGGTTGATAGAGTTCTTGTTTGTAGCCGCAGCAATAACCCAGTCTGTCATTACAATACCCTGGTATCCGTACTCGCTACGAAGAATATCCTCGATCAAGCCACGCTGTTCTGCTGTATGTGTGCCATTTAAGAGGTTATAAGATGTCATAAGGGCATGTGGGCCAGCTTCTTTTACGCAGATGCCAAATCCCTTCAAATAAATCTCTCGCATGGCTCTCTCAGAAACCTGACTGTCGTTTGCGTATCGATTCCATTCCTTGTTGTTTGCAGCATAATGCTTGATGGTTGTGCCGCATCCCGGATGCTTTTGCACGCCCTTGGTAATAGCTGCTGCCACCTTTCCAGAGATAAATGGATCTTCTGAAAAATACTCAAAGTTTCTACCACAACGGATAGAACGATGAATATTGAGAGCTGGTGCCAACCATAGATGCACTCCAAAACGCTCCATCTCGTCGCCAACGATATCACCATATTTTTCAGCCAACTCCAGGTTGAAGCTCTGGGCAACGGCGGTGCCGATTGGGATAGCTGTACAATATTGGTATGAAATATCATTCTTATCTTTTGGCTGCTTTTCAGTTCCCATGAAAAGTTTCATCAAGAAACGCATAGGTTTTGGCATAAGTTCTGCAATGCTTTCTGGCACACCCCCCTGTCCTATTGCATGAAGGCCATCCTCGTCCTTGAAGTATTCCTTGGCGATACGAAGTCCAGCTGGTCCATCAGCCATAACAAGCGAAGGCAAATCTCCGACAAATTGTGAAGTCTCACCTGCCGCACCACAAACCTGCATTCCTGCGTTTCCAATGATAGAAGCAATACCCTTTTTGCTTGGATCAAAACCACCGATATTAAGAAGCGCCGCATCTTCCAAAGACAAGGCTGCTACTTCCGGAATAATCTCATAATCATTGTCATAAGCTACTGTTTTTGTTTCAAAGACATCTTTTGACAGAGTAATAACTGCCACATCAGAAGCAATCGCCTCTGTATCTTTTTTCTGGCTCTTCATATCAGAAAATCCAGGTTTGCCGATAACATTTTTTGCCTGAAGGGTTGTAACTGTCTCATCTAAATGTATCAGAGCCACTGCCTTGGTATTTTTGCTGTCATTTCCCAGACGAAGGATATAGTTGCCAGCCTCAAGGATGTAAGACGCGCTGTCCTCATCGTATGATGCGAAGTCTTCCATTGCAAAAGTAATTTCTAAGCCATCTTCTTCGCCAGGCTTTAGCTCCTTGGTTTTTGCATAACCAACCAAGTCCTGATAAGCCTTGTCCAACTTGCCGGCTGGAGCACTCATATAGGCCTGCAATACTTCCTTGCCCGCGTAATCCCCTGTATTTTTCACATTTGCCTTGATGGTAATCTTGCTACCATCTGCAGACACACCCACAGTCTCATGTGAAAACTCACTATAGGAAATTCCGTAACCAAATGGATAAATAACTGGCTTTTCAAAGCTGTCGAAATAGCGATATCCAACATAGATACCTTCCTGGTATTTTGTGGAATTGAGATCCTCAAAATCATCCATTGGTACATAATTTTCCCAAGCTGCCCAAGTGGTTGTCAGCTTACCAGATGGATTCTGCTTGCCAAGTAATATGTCAGCCACAGCTGTACCTGTGTCAACACCAAGCTGTGATAATACCAGGATATTTTTTACATCCAAAACCGGGCTAAGGTCAACAACTCCGCCCACATTCAAGATGAGCATGAATTTTTCAAATGACTCATTGAGAGCCAAGATGTCACTAACTTCTGATTTTGTAAGTTTGATTTCACCTTCTTCTACAGGGCGGTCATTTCCCTCTCCAGAGATACGAGACACCACATAGATAGCTGCATCGCCTTCCTTCACAAGCGGAATATCGTAGTTGCTTTCTGGTGCATTCTTGCCCATGGCATAAATCACGATATTGGAATGAGCAGCCTTTGCCTCCTTGCGCATACGCTGTAAAAAAGCTGCCTTGTTTTCCTTGCGTGCCACATCATAAGCGTCCAGCCAAGCCTTGGTAGTCAACTCAAATCCTGCATTTTCCAAGCCTTCCTCGATGTTGACGGAATAATGAGAATTAACCTCGCCGGATCCTGTACCACCCTTTACGGTATATCTCACGCCACTACCGAATGCCGCAATCTTGCCAGCTGATGCAAGTGGAAAGTTTCCATCCTTTTTCAACAAAACCACACATTCTGCCAATGAAGATTTCACCGCGTCGGTATGTTCTTTCTCATAATCAAAAAGTTCCATTGTCGTCCTCCTTTATATGTCCTTCTTGGAGCCAAAGCCCCCCATTAAAACTTATCCCAATTATACTTTTCCCCTGCCTCCTAAACTATCAAATATTTGACTTTTCTATCAATATTATTTGCTCTTTTGGGGCGAACAAAAAAACACCTAAAAATCACCCAAAAGCTACCCCAAAAGCTACCCCAAAAGCTACCCCAAAAATCACCCCAAAAATCGCCCCAAAAATCACCCCCAAAAAGCAGACGCTATCGCTTCGCTATACTCAGCGTCTTGCTTTTTCCGGGTGATTTTTTCGCTTTACTTCTATCCCCTTATTTCCTTAGGTGATTTTTCGCTTTACTTCTATCCCTTGCTTACCTTAAGTAATTCTTGCACCTCGCATCTATCCCCTGATTTTCTTAGATAATTTTTGCACTTCACATCTATCCCCTGATTTTCATTTTAAGTGATGCCGCTTCGATTCCTTTGGCCAAATCCAGGCCGCATAATCGCCAGCGCATCTCACTCGCAGATAAAGTCAAACTACGCAAAATCCCTTAGGTAAATGTATGTGAAACTCAATCGCCTTAGATATAGCAGTAATACTTGGTCCCCTTGGATGCAGTCTTTTATAAACAAAAAATCGTCCAAAAAAGCAAGACGCTGAGTATAGCGAAGCGATAGCGTCTGCTTTTTTTGGACGATTTTTATATAATCAATCTCCTAACTGCATCCAAGGGTCATCCCCCCGCACCTAAGGGATTTTGCGTCAGTCTTAACTAATATGCTCTCTGGATTTGCTGGCGATTTCTTCTGTGATCTTTGTCACAAAGGTATCAAGCGGCATCACTGTCGTCTCTTTTTGGCCATGCAAACGGAATGATACAGTCCTCTCATCCTTTTCGTTGAATCCAACTACAAGAAGATAAGGCACCTTCTGAACCTGGCCCTCACGCATACGATAGCCAAGTTTCTCAGAACGGTCATCTAATTCCACACGAACGCCTGCATCCTCAAGAGCCTCAACAATCTCTGCAGCATAGGCATTTAGCTCATCATCATCAGTCTTTACTGGCATAACACGAGCCTGTACCGGAGCAAGCCAGGTAGGAAGATTTCCTTTGGTCTCCTCCAAAATATATGCCATGAAACGATCAAGAGATCCAAGAATAGCTCTGTGAAGTACAACTGGTGTCTTTTTCTCTCCGTCACTGTCGATGTAGTAAAGGTTGAATTTTGCAGGGAGACAGAAGTCAAGCTGGCAGGTAGAAAGAGTAATCTCGTTACCGATAGCTGGCTGCACATTTACATCAAGCTTTGGTCCGTAAAAAGCGGCCTCTCCGATTTCCTCAGTGTATTCAATGCCGATGCTGTTCATAACATCACGAAGAGCATCCTCTGCTGTATTCCACATCTCATCATCGTCGTGATATTTTTCTTTGTTTTCAGGATCACGAAGAGATAAAACGCAACGGTAATTGGTGATGTCAAAATCCTTGTAGGTAGAGAAAATCAACTCTACTACCTTGGTAAATTCTTCCTTGATCTGTTCTGGTGTCACAAAAAGATGGGCATCATTCTGACAGAAGTGTCTGCCTCGCTCGATTCCCTTTAAGGTTCCACTACTCTCAAAACGGAAGTCGTGTGCAATCTCGCCGATACGGATAGGAAGATCCTTGTAGGAATGGCGCTTGTTAGCATAAATCATCATATGATGTGGGCAGTTCATAGGACGAAGAACAAAAGATTCTCCTTCCACTTCCATCGGTGGGAACATATTTTCCTTGTAGTGATCCCAGTGACCAGAAGTCTGATACAAGCCTACGGTACCAACACAAGGTGTCATAACGTGTAAGTAACCCAGTTTTCTTTCCTTGTCCTTGATGTAATTTTCAAGTTCCTGCCAGATGGTATATCCCTTTGGCAAAAACATAGGAAGTCCACGTCCTACCAAATCATCGGTCATAAAGAGACTCATATCCTTGCCAATCTTACGGTGATCTCTTTCTTTTGCTTCCTCAAGGAGCTGCAAATGTGCTTCCAATTCCTCAGCTGTCGGGAAACATACACCGTAAATACGCTGCAACATCTTATTTTTGCTGTCACCCTTCCAGTAAGCTCCAGAATGACGGATAAGCTTGAACTGCTTGCACATCTTGACATTGTCCACGTGTGGTCCACGGCAAAGGTCAGTAAAGTCGCCCTGATCGTAAACGGTGATATTGCCCTCTTCCAAATCGGCAATCAAATCCAACTTGTATGGATCATCGGCAAACATCTCAAGTGCCTCCGCCTTGGTAACCTCGCGGCGGATAATCTTCTTGCCAGATTTTATAACTTTTTTCATCTCTTTTGTGATAGCCTCGATATCCTCATCGCGGATAACATCATCACCCAAGTCGATATCGTAATAAAATCCCTCTGCAACGACTGGTCCAACCCAGAACTTTGCATGTGGATACAAATGCTTGATCGCCTGTGCCATCACATGAGCACAAGAGTGATTCAGCATATTTAACTGCTCGTCTTCTTTAAAATTAACCATGGTAATCTCCTTTTACATCATTTCGCTATTTAATATATTATCAATTGTTGAAAATAAATCAACGCGGTCTATTGGTTTTGCTACATGGGCATTCATTCCCGCCTCGAAAGCCTTTTTTCTGTCCTCATCGAAGGCATTGGCCGTCATGGCAATAATCGGGATGTTGGCCTTTTTATTGTCTCGAAGAGTTCGAATCTCACGGGTAGCCGTGTAACCATCCATCCGCGGCATCTGAACATCCATCAGGATAAAGTCGTAAGTGTCTGCACTGCTTGCATAGATAGTATCGACAGCTTCTATACCATCTTTTGCAGTGTCCACGATAAATCCTGCTTCCTCCAAAATCATCGAAGCAATCTCACTGTTTAGGTCATTGTCTTCTACAAGAAGGATGCGTCTGCCTTCGTAATTTTCACGACTCGCACCAGCCTTCTCATCCTCTGTCTCCTCTATAGGACTAGTTAGCACTTCTCGAAGTTCTGACATAAAAATCGGTTTGGCCACAAAGGCTGTAACTCCCGCTTCTCTGGCCTCAACCTCTATATCCGACCAATCATAAGCCGTCAGGATAATAATCGGAACGTCCTCACCAATGATACGCTTGATGCGTCGTACCGTCTCTATTCCGTTCATATCTGGCATGAGATAATCGATAATATAAACCTTGAATGGATCCTTGAGTTCGAATGCATCCTGACATCGAATAACTGCTTCCCTGCCGGAAGTCGTCCAATCAGGCTTGATATCAATCTCTCGAAGCATCTTACATACGCTTCTGCAAGTATCCACATCATCATCCACCACAAGAGCGCGAACTCCTCGCAGTTCCTCAATTGGTTCATATACGACAGGATGATCAGCCAATGGGAACTCTAAAGTAACTACAAATTCAGAGCCAACTCCCTCCTGACTATCCACCTCGATGGTTCCACCCATCATATCCACGATATTTTTGGTGATCGCCATACCAAGACCCGTACCTTGAATTCCAGATACTGTCGTCGTCTGTTCTCTCGAAAAGGTGTCAAATACATGTTCCTTGAATTCGCTAGCCATACCGATACCTGTATCCTTGACACTAAACTCGAATACGGTATGATTTTTGGACTTACTAGGTTTTTCAGTGATACGGATAATGATATTGCCGCCTACCGGAGTAAACTTGATGGCATTACTTACAATATTGAGAAGAATCTGATTCAAACGCAACTTGTCAGTAATCACATCCTCATGAACCACATCCTGGGTATCTATGTAGAGGTTTTGCTGCTTTGATGCAACCTGTCCCTGGATAATAGTTCGCAAATCATGTAAGAGATCCGGAATATGAATCTGAGCTTCCTCAAGCTTGACGCTGCCGCTTTCGATACGGCTCATGTCCAAAATATCGTTGATCAGACTGAGCAAATGGGAGCTTGAAGTTGTGATTTTTCCAAGATAATCCCTCACAAGTTCCTTGTTGTCCAAATGTGTCTGCGCCAACGCCGTAAAGCCGATGATAGCATTCATCGGCGTACGAATATCGTGAGACATACTATTTAAGAAAGTAGTCTTGGCACGATTGGACTGCTCAGCAGCCGCAAGAGCAACCGCCATCAGTTCCTTTTGTTTTTGTTGTTCTTCGATGGTTTCATCAATATTTTGAAAACCAGCGATAATATAATCTGTATTTACCAGTGGAACATATTTTGCCTGATAATAATGCAGTTCCTCATTCTGAAATGTCCTGTAGTTGATAATATACTCGTCCTTGTCGGCCAGCTGGCATGTGACATTTTCAAGGCTCATGAGGTCGAGCATCATCTCCTGATCCTCAGGATGCACACGCTCGCCAACGTACTGCTTGCAGGCTAAGGCGTAAGGGAAAGTCTTCTTGCTTTCCTTGTCCATTCCTGTCGTCACATAACCCTCGAGCTTGAGGATCTCTGCGGACAAATCAACTTTGTTTAATAAATATATGTTCAGATAACTTTTTGCCAAAGCATCAAAAATCGCAAGCTGAGAATCTCGCTCCTGCTGAATTCTGCGCTGCTCTTCTTTTCTATCGTCGATATTGGCAGCCACATATAAAGCCTTGACAAGCCGTCCTTGCTCATCTCGTTCTTTTTCTATGATGCTGCATTCATACCAATGCCCATTGGTAGCAAAATATTCCTGAGAGATAACCGTCTTGCCCTTCATACGCTCATCAAGAGTCGAAAGGTCAGCAAAAGCAATCATGGCCTTTTGGGATGGCTCGGCAACGAAATCACGAAGCAAAGCTCCAAATGTATCAGTAATCTTGCCAGATTCTCCAGTGATTCCAAGGCTGTACTCTCCAGCGGAAATCTTTTCGTAAGTTCCCGTTTTTAAGTCCAGATTGTAAATCACCCAGTAAATCTTGGAAAGACTGGCAATAACTGCGTTCAAATAATTGGCCTGCTTCAGTGCTTTTTCCGACTTTGCAAGGGCTTCCTTTAATTTTATTTCCTGTTCATTTGCATCTGATGATGCTGGCTTAAAATCCATTTCCATACGCTCACCGCCATGAAATCATAGTTGTGTTAACTATAACAAATTAACACATCTATTCTAAGTGATTTTTCAAGCCTTTACAACCATTTTACCAGCTAAGTTTCATAAATTTCTCTACTTAGTCATGTAATCCTTTTACCAATGGAATCAACATAAGAAGTACAACAATACCGATTAATCCCACAAAAAACCCAAGAAAGATATTGATCTGCGAAAGCATCTTCCACTTTTTTGTAGCCGTCTACACAGCGTCCTCGATTTTTATTTTTCCTTTATCGTAACTTTTTTCGCATTTGTACACATAAAGATTCCCAAGGCAAAAATCATCAGGCAAACAGCCCCGCCCGTACATGCATTGAAATACTCTATCATAGCCCCCGCTCCCGATCCGAAAGCAGCAAACAAGGCGGTTTGCAAAGATAAAAGTGAAACCAAAGCATCTGCATAATTGATATAGCGCAAGGTTTTTAAAAGAAGTGAATTCTTTTTTCTCGAAGTAATCATATTGTAGATACTCATGATCAACTTATAAAATGTATAAGCAGCTATAGCATAGATTGTAAATCCCGGATAGGAATTTCCGCCTTCCCCGTAGACAAGCATAATCACAGCCCCGCCCATGGCTACAGCAGAAAGGGCCAACAAAATGCCGCAGTTTTTATGTACCTTTCGCGACCTCTTCTCCAGTTCTTCCTCGTCATCTTCAATTTTAATTTTTTTCCTGTCTTCCAGCAAAAAAGAGCCATCGTATACCCTTCTTGCATATGAGACTGACAAGAGGCGCATGATCCACAAAAGCATGTAATAAGCTGCCAAGGAGCCACACCAGGCCGACTTATTTGCGATTCCAATTGCCCCATTAAAAATAGCATAGGCCAAATTGATCACAAGTCCTGGCAATGTAAACATAACCGTCCGAAGCCTTATGTCCGCCACCAAAGTACTCACAACGCGATTGGTCTTGGAAAAGGGAATTATGACCACATTAACAAAAAACTTTATAGCCTTTATCCATATAGCAAGAGAGCAAAAAAAGCCGACACCGGCGGCTACATAAATCACATAACTTATAACTTCTGGAATTGTTTCCGTAACAACTGAATAGATGGATAAGATTGACAAAAAAAGAGTACTAATACAGATAATGATTTGTACTCTCTTTGTCAAAATATGATCCATGCCTTCCTTTAAATCTAAAAGTCTTTTTTTCATATCCATAAAAATTCTCCCTAATAATTGCATCATAACACATTTTAATCTGCAATTATTTACAAAGTATGTGACTTATGTTTGAGAATTGTTAGCGACGTGATATTTCTATGCTTTTAGAGCGGCTTTATATCCTAATTCTTCTACTTTCTTTAAAATCTCTTCTTCTGGTACTTCCTGATATAGAGAAATCTTGGCTTCCTTGTCCGCAAGAGATACTTTTGCTAAAACCCCATCCATCTCATTGAGACCATTTTCCACACGAACACGACAGTTATTACACATCATGCCATCGATAGTAATCTTTATTTTTTTAACAGGCTTTCCCGTCATCTTCTTTTTAATTGGCTTCTCCTTTGGCCCGCCACAGCAGTCTCCTTCGCCACGCATATGCTTGGCTGCCGTCATAACTGCTGGCACCAAAATAACAACCAACAAAACCACAATAAATACGTTTTCCATGTCATCTTCCTCCATATAGTTAAAAGAGGCCACCAAAAGGCAACCTCTTTTTTTCAGACGCAACTCAATCAAGTTTCGCCTGAATCCTTTTTAATTTTGTTTTGTCTTTTCATCGGGCTGTGTCTTTGCTTTTGTCTGGCTTCCACAACTTCCGTGCGAGGTGCAAGATCCCGCCGAAGGGCATCCAATACACTTGGTACTGCCTTTTTTTCGGAAACTATGTATATAAGCAATGGCTCCGCCAACAATAAGCACCAAAATAACGATTGTTATAATATTTGCTAACACACTATCACCTCAAATCCAAGTTTAATCAAATCTTGCTTGGGATGTTGCCACTCTCTTCAAAAGAAAGGGGCATCCTCGACTAAAATATATTAGTCCAATTTGTAATCTGCTGCAACTGATTTGCGTCCCTTGCTTGCAAGATATACAACAATAGCAATCATGATAACAACTGCTACAAGGCCACCAAAGAATCCAGCGCCAAGAGAACCTGTAGTAATCAAGGTTCCAACCTGGTATACGCAAAATCCTACTGTGTAACCTGTCATGAGCTGAAGACCTACAGCTCCCCAGAACCACTTCTTTGACTGAAGCTCTGAACGAAGAGCACCAAGAGCTGCGAAGCAAGGTGGTGTATAAAGGTTGAACATAAGGTATGCAAGTGCTGCAACCTTTGTGATTCCCATAACTGTCATAACGCTGCTTCCAGCGCCAGCTGCCATCTCAAGTTCCTCTGTATCGATGAAGTTAGTAATTGCAAAACATGTAGCGATAGTACCAACAACATTTTCCTTTGCGATAAATCCTGTAACTGCTGCTGCAGCAAGCTGCCATGAAACAACACCTACGATTGGTACGATAAGAATTGCAAATGGATGTGCAATCATAGCAAGGATTGAGTCTGCTGCATCGTCTGCTGCAAGCTGGAATGTAATGGTAAATGTCTGCATCATCTGTACAACAGTGTTACATACAAGGATGATAGTTCCTGCTTTTACGATGTAAGCTTTACCACGCTCAAGCATAGACATTGTTGCAAATTTAAGAGAAGGTACTTTGTACTCTGGAAGCTCGATAATGAAGAAGCTCTTTCTGTATTTCATACCTGTGATTGCTTTTACAATAAGTGCCCAAAGCAGGATAAGAAGGATACCTACGAAGTACATTGTAGGTCCAACCCATGTAGCATCTGAGAAGAATGCACCTGCGAAAAGAGCGATAACTGGAAGTTTTGCTCCACATGGCATAAATGTTGCAAGCATAGCAGATGCGCGACGCTCACGCTCGTTACGGATAGTACGGCATGACATGATAGCTGGAATACCACAACCTGTACCAAGTACAAGAGGAATAACAGTCTTACCAGAAAGACCTACACGCTTGAAGATTGGATCAAGTACAACAGTTGCTCTTGACATGTAACCGCAATCTTCCAACAAAGCGATGAGGAAGTACATAACCATAACAAGTGGAAGGAAACCAACTACGGCACCAACACCACCGATAATACCATCAACAAGCAATGCGTAAAGCACTGGGTTAGCATCGCCAAGCTGGTCACCTACCCAGCCCTGGAAAGTTTCAATCCAACCAGTAAGGATATCTGCAAGCCAGGTACCTACTGTTGACTGAGAGATATAGAATACAAGCCACATAACTGCAGCAAATACAACAATACCGATAACTGGATGTGTAATAACAGCATCGATTTTATCACCGATGTTTTCATCCTTTGTAAGGACTTTACGATCCTCAACCTTGGCTACGATATCATTTACAAAATCAAAACGCTTCTTGTCAGCATCGATAACAACCTGCTTGTCTGTCAAGTCGATATCGCCCTGTACATAAGGAGCCTTCTGGCCCTTGCCTTCAAGTTCAGCAGCTGCTGCAACGCAGTCCTTTAATCCCTGATCAGAGATAGCTGTTGTCTTGATAACTGGACATCCAAGTTTTTCTGACAAAAGTTTCTCGTCAATCTTGGTGTCTTTCTTTTCGTTGATATCTGTCTTATTAAGTGCGACAACTACAGGAACTCCTAACTCTAAGAGCTGTGTAGTGAAGAACAAGCTTCGGCTCAAGTTGGTAGCATCTACGATGTTGATGATTGCATCTGGATGCTCATTTTTTACATAACTACTGGTAATACTTTCTTCTGAAGTAAATGGAGACATAGAGTATGCACCTGGAAGGTCAACTGCAACAAGCTCCTTTTCGCCGCCATAGTATGACTTTTTGATTGGGCTTTCCTTTCTGTCTACGGTAACACCAGCCCAGTTACCGATTTTTTCACTTCT
>CAVIOJ010000123.1:0-3545 GCA_963644225.1 Lachnospiraceae bacterium
GTGCTATACTTTGCAATGTCGAAATTGTTAATTTGGTGTCAAATGGTTTGACATCACAATGTTTATAAAAAAGGAGAAGAAAGATGGATTTGAATTTAAGACCAGCAAATGAGTGTAAGTTTGATGCAGTATCATTGGGCGAAGTTATGCTTCGTCTTGATCCGGGCGAAGGCAGAATTCGTACCGCAAGACAGTTCCGTGCATGGGAAGGCGGCGGAGAGTACAATGTTGTACGTGGTCTTCGTAGATGCTTTGGTATGAACACTGGTGTTATCACAGCATTTGCTGATAACGAAGTAGGTAAGTTGATGGAAGACTTCATCCTTCAGGGTGGCGTTGATACTTCTCTTATCAAGTGGATGGATACAGACGGAATCGGAAGAATCTGCCGTAACGGTATCAACTTTACAGAGCGTGGATTTGGTATCCGTGGAGCTGTAGGATGTTCTGATAGAGCAAACACAGCTATCGCAAAGGCAACTCCAGAAGATTTTGATTTTGATTACATCTTCGGTGAGCTTGGTGCTCGTTGGTTACATACAGGCGGTATCTATGCAGCACTTTCAGAGCAGTCATGTGAGACTGTTATCGCTGCAATCAAGGCTGCAAAGAAGTATGGCACAATCGTGTCTTACGACTTGAACTACCGTCCATCTATGTGGAGTGCAATCGGCGGACAGGCTAAGGCTCAGGAAGTAAACAAAGAAATCGCAAAATATGTTGACGTTATGATTGGTAACGAGGAAGACTTTACAGCTTGCCTTGGTTTCGAAATCGAAGGAAACGATGCAAACTTAAAGGAACTCAACCTTGATGGATACAAGAAGATGATCAACGAGGCTGCAAAGACATATCCTAACTTCAAGGCTGTTGCTACAACTCTTCGTGAAGTTAAGACAGCTACAGTTAATGACTGGAGCGCAATCTGCTGGGCAGATGGTGAAATCCACAAGGCTAAGGATTACAAGGGACTTGAGATCATGGACCGTGTAGGCGGTGGTGATTCATTCGCATCAGGACTTATCTATGGTCTTATGACAACAGGTGATGCTGAACTTGCTGTAAACTACGGTGCAGCACACGGAGCTCTTGCTATGACAACACCTGGTGATACAACCATGGCTAGCAAGAAGGAAGTAGAAGCTATCATGGGTGGCGCTGGAGCACGTGTTCAGAGATAGGCTGAAAGCAACTTAGTGAACAGAACTTCCTTATTCATACTGATAGTTATACAGAAATACATCCCCGCAGGATTTTTCCTGCGGGGTTTTCTTTACTTATAGCGCCATACGCGCCGTTGCAAGTACGAAATAAAGGTGATATAATACTTTAGATTGTTTTGCTTTAAAAAAATGGCAAGGCATGGTGATTTATAATCGACATTAAGGACGCCTGGTACGAGACGTTTTTAATAGATACATTTGCATTAAGGAGTAAGAAGATGGTTAAAGTAGTTAAATTCGGTGGAAGTTCTCTGGCCAGCGCAGCACAGTTTGCAAAAGTTGGAGATATTATTCGCTCAGATGAATCCCGCAAATATGTAGTGCCTAGTGCACCAGGAAAGCGCAATTCCAAGGACACAAAGGTTACTGATATGCTCTATGCATGCTATGCTCTTGCAGAAGCAGAAGAGGATTTCAAGGGAGCTTTGAAAAAGATAAAGGATCGCTACAATTCCATCATCAATGGATTGAATCTTTCTCTTTCTTTGGATGCAGAGTTTAAAACAATCGCAGAAAATTTCGCACAGAAAGTCGGCTCTGATTATGCAGCCAGCCGTGGCGAGTACTTAAATGGTATCATCATGGCCAACTATTTGGGCTATGAATTTATAGACGCCGCTGAGGTTATTTTCTTTGATGAGAATGGCAACTTTGACGCAGAAAAAACTGATAAGGCAATGTCAAAGCGCTTGTCAAATACAGAGCGCGCTGTCGTTCCTGGATTCTATGGCTCAGACTTCGAGGGCAATGTTAAGACTTTTTCAAGAGGTGGCTCAGACATCACCGGTTCTATCGTAGCAAAGGCTGTACATGCAAGTGTATATGAGAACTGGACAGATGTTTCTGGATGCCTGGTTGCGGACCCTAGAATTGTAGAGGGCGCAGTTCCAATCAAGGTGATTACTTACCGCGAGCTTCGTGAGCTTTCTTATATGGGAGCTTCTGTATTGCATGAGGATGCTATTTTCCCAGTAAGAAAAGCTGGTATCCCTATCAATATCAAAAATACCAATGCTCCAGATGAACCTGGTACCATGATTGTGGAGAGCACTTGTCAAAAGGCAGATTATACCATCACAGGTCTTGCCGGTAAAAAAGGTTTCGTTGCTGTAAATATCGACAAGGATATGATGAATTCGGAAGTCGGTTTCTGCCGCAAGGCTTTGCAGGCTTTCGAGGAAAATGGTATTTCCATCGAGCACATGCCTTCAGGTATTGATACCATGACAGTCTTTGTTCACCAGGAAGAGTTCGAGGGCAAGGAACAGCAGGTTATTTCATCTATTCGCAGACTTGTAGATCCAGATCTTATCGATCTCGAGGCAGATTTGGCACTTATCGCAGTCGTTGGACGCGGTATGAAGTCAACCCGCGGTACAGCAGGTAGAATCTTTTCTGCCCTTGCACATGCCAACATCAACGTCAAGATGATCGATCAGGGTTCTTCCGAGCTCAATATTATTATCGGCGTTAGCAACAATGACTTTGAAAAGGCAATCAAGGCTATCTACGATATCTTCGTTATGACACAGATCTAAATCAAGCAGAGAAATTCCCCTCCTTTTAGCACTAGCGAAGGAGGGGTTTATAAAAAAATCTGCTCAGTCAAAATATCTTCTTACAATTTCTGTCAAAACTTGGTAAAATATAGTATATGGCGAGGGTTTGCACAGAAAGGAAGTGTCCTATGTTTGAAGTTGGACAGCGAGTGATTTATGGCACTCATGGTGTTTGTGAGATTGTAAAGATTGATACGGTTGATATACCGGGAGTTGATGCGGGACGTATGTATTACCATCTATCTTCTGTGCTCAATGAATCCAGTCTTATGTATGCACCGGTGGACAATCCAAAACTTGCGATTCGCCTTGTGATGACCAGGGAAGAAGCTCTTTCTTTGATAGACGAGATGCCTTCTATAGATTTGCTGACTGTGGAGATAGAAAAACAGCGCGAGAATATCTACAAGGAAAGCATGCGTTCTTTAGACAACAGAAAGATAGTTAGTCTGCTCAAGACAGTCAGAGCCAGGGAAGAGGAGCGTATAGCTGCAGGCAAGCGCATGACGGCGGTTGATGAGCGCTATATGAAACAGGCCCAGACCCAGCTCTATTCCGAGATGGCTATCGCCTTGGAGATAGATCGCGATCAGGTAGAGGATTTTATCCTATCTCATATTAGTTAAAAGAAAGTATATCCCAGATGGAGATGAAGCCATCTGGGATTTTTTTGCCTTTCTGGAAAAAATTAAAATTATTAGCACTCTCTCTTGACGAGTGCTAATCTCCGTGCTATAACAATAATTGTAAAGAGAATTATTTA
>CAVIOJ010000124.1:0-12678 GCA_963644225.1 Lachnospiraceae bacterium
ATATTAGTCATGTCAAACAAGCCATTTTCAGAAAAATAAAATTTATTTAATAAATTGTCAAAAATTTTTAACAAGCATATTTCCAAGAGCTTAAAGCCGCGAAAAATTGCTATTTGTGACTATTAGCAGAATTTGTTATAGTGGAAAAAAGTCATCGAAAGGATTTTATTGAGATGGAAAAAGTAGCTTTTATCACCGGTGCATCCAGAGGAATCGGAAGAGCAACCGCAGAAAAATTTGCAAGCCAGGGTTACCACTTGGGAATTACCTGCAAAAAAAATAAAGATATGTTGGAAGATTTAGCAAGTGAGCTTAGGGACCAGTATCACATCCAGGTTTTAACCTTTGTAGGGGATGTGGCTGACAGCGAATTTATCAACCAGGCGGCATCTCAGATGCTAAAAACTTTTTCCCATGTCGATGTCCTAATAAACAATGCAGGCATCTCCCACATCGGTCTTCTTAGCGACATGACGCCAGACCAATGGCAGCATCTTCTCGGGGTAAATCTTACCTCCTGCTACAACACCGCCCACGCCTTTATTCCGTCCATGGTCGCAGAAAAGTCCGGCCGGATTTTGTCCGTTTCTTCCATGTGGGGAAATGTTGGGGCTTCCTGCGAAGTTGCCTACTCCGCCTCAAAGGGAGGTATCCATGCTTTCACAAAAGCCTTGGCAAAAGAGCTTGCTCCTTCTAATATCTCGGTAAATGCATTAGCCTGCGGGGTTATCGATACCGAGATGAACCAGTTTTTATCAAAAGAAGAACGAGAGGCGCTTGCAGAGGAAATCCCACTGGGACGATTTGCCTCAACCAAGGAAGTAGCGGATGCTCTCTTTCTTCTTGCAAGCATGCCTGCCTACGTAACAGGACAGATTTTGTCCATGGATGGTGGGCTCATATAATCGCAAACTTCTTCGCAATCTGCAAACTCTCTTTGCGTCCCGCGAATTTTATTCTTTTTCCATTTTCTCCTGTTTTATCATAAGAAAAGGTCAGATGGCTCACCGTCTAAAGGCGGTGGGTTTTCTTGAAGCTTTTATAAAAACAGGAGATAAAACCATGGATAAGACAACATTCGGCGAACGTATCAACGGTTTAATTGAATTGAAGGGCATAACAAAGAAAGAAGTCAGCGAAAAACTGATGATCTCTCCATCCACCCTCACTGGCTACCTAAAAGATGATCGAACACCGGATATAGAAACTGTAAAGCGCATGGCTGCCTATTTTAACACAACCTGCGACTACATCATCGGATACAAAGAAAAAAGAGACGCCAATGAAGGCATCTCTGCTGATTTATCTTCTCTTATTCAAATCTATGAATCTCTCCCAGAAAAAGGACAGGAAATAGTCCTCGAGCAAAGCAAAGCCATCTACCGAATTTATAATCGAGACAACGAGAAGAAGTAAATTGCTGTTTTCTAACCGCTTGATTATTTAGGCAGAATTTTTGCGGCTTGCTACGACAGTTCGTGATATTTTCCCAAAAATTCTCTGGTTCTTTGGTTGGTTGACTTGAAGAGCAATTCCGGTGTAGTCTCTTCCACAATCACTCCCTTGTCCATAAAAATCATACGATCAGATACATCTTTTGCAAAATTCATCTCATGGGTAACAATCACCATAGTCATATTTTCTGCTGCCAATTCCTTGATAACCTTTAAAATTTCTAAGGTCAATTCAGGATCTAAGGCGCTGGTCGGCTCATCAAAAAACAAAATCTCTGGCTTGATAGCAAGAGCCCTTGCAATTGAAACTCGCTGCTTTTGTCCTCCGGACAGCTGACATGGATAGGCATCAGCCTTGTCTGAAAGTCCCATCTTTTCAAGGAGTTTCCTAGCCTCTTTTTCCACTTCGGCCTTATCTCTTTTTTGCACCCTAACCGGGGCATCGCAGATATTTTTTAGAACACTAAAATGCGGAAAAAGATTGAAATTTTGAAAGACCAGTCCAAAAGAACCCATAGCCTCTCTCAATTCCCCTTTTGATCCATACACCGCCTGATTATCAAGGCTTTTTACAACTTCCTTTCCACCATAAGAAAGGCTGCCATCGTCTAGCGTTTCCAAAAAAGTCGCACAGCGAAGAAGGGTGGATTTTCCAGAACCGGATGGGCCAATGATGGAAACCACTTCCCCTTTTTCCACGCAAAGATCTATTCCCTTTAAAACTTCTACGCCGCCAAAACTCTTTTTTGCGTCTTTTAACTCGAATACTTTCATCTATCCATCTCCTACTGATAATAATCCATTTTTTTCTCAAAGAATTCCATCAATGCTGCCACAACAAAGTTAAAGATGTAGTAGAAAATGGCTGCCGCAACAAATGGCACCATGCTTTTTTGTGATGCTGCAAGTGCCTTGGCCTGGGTAAACATCTCCGCGTATGCGATGGAAAATGCAAGCGAAGTATCCTTGACCAAAGTAATAACCTCATTGGTAACCGATGGTAAAATTCTCTTGATCACCTGAGGCAGGATAATGACAAAAAAGGTCTGAATGCGATTGTAACCTAATACCTTGGCTGCCTCATACTGGCCGGCCGGCATGGATGCGATTCCACTTCGGTAAATCTCCGCAAAATATGCCGCATAATTGAGGGCAAAGGCGATGATAACAGCATATCCTCGATAAGCAGAAGATATGGATATACCAAAGATATAATATGGTCCGAAGTAAACCACCAAAAGCTGCAGCATCAGCGGGGTTCCACGCATAATGGAAATATAAACCCGCACGATGTTGCGCAAAATCACATTTTTTGACATTCTGCCAAGGGCTATGACAAGCCCCAGCGGCAAGGAGAAAAGCAGGGTTAAAACGAAAATCTCGATAGTCGTAACCATACCCTCTCCAAGTTGTAAAAGTATCAACTGTAAACTCATTTTTTCACCTAAACTATTTTAAAATACACACATCGGTGCCGAACCATTTTTCTGAAATCTCTGCAAAAGTTCCATCTTCCACCATATCTTCTAAGGCATCCTGTACCTGGTCGCGAAGTTCGGTGTTACCAAGCAAGAATCCGACGCCATAGGTCTCAGAAGAAATCTGCTCATCAAGAATTACAAGTTCGCCATCCTTGTCTGCAATCTGATCCTTTGCAACGAAGATATCCATACCAACGGCATCAACTGCGCCACTTTCCAAATCCATGATTGCTGTATTGTATTCACCAACAGTCAGAAGCTCTGAGAAAGTAGAGGTAAGAGCCTCATTGTCTTCAAGGGCTGACTGAGCACTTGATTCCTTTTGTACCTCGACAATCTTGCCAGCTAAATCAGCTGTAGAAGTAATGCCAGAATCAGCACGCACTACAAATACCTGAGAGTTGTCCATATAAGCATCTGTCCAGGTGTACTGTTCCTCTCTGCCATCCATGGTAAATCCATTCCAGATGCAGTCGATAGTTCCTGATTCCAATTCCATGTCCTTTGCATCCCAGTCAATTGGCTGGTAGACGATTTCCTTGTCAAGGCGTTTGGCAACTTCCGCTGCAAGTTCCAAGTCGAATCCTGTAAATTCTCCATCATCTCCCACATATCCAAATGGAGGGAAATCCTGATCGAAACCTACCACAAATGTATCATCATTATTTTCTGTAGAAGCACTATCATTTTTTGATGAACTGCCGCAGGCTACCATAGAAAGTGCCATAGCTCCCGCAAGAGTCATGGCCAATAATTTTTTCATTTTCATATTCTCTTCCTCTTTCTTCTTATAATAAAATGTCAGCAATGCTAAGAACAAACGCTTTAGCGTGCTAATATGGTAAAATGTTAACACAAGATAATAGAGAAGTAAAGCAATTTCTCCGCGCAAGTCAAAAATTGGGTATTGACGAAAAAATCCGACGTGCTATAATCGTGGTGTAAAGAAAATAAATTACCAGAGATTAGAGCAAGGTAGATAGGCGAAGCAGTTCGCCTTATTTATCTTGCTTTTTTTATGCAAAGAAAGGAGTCGTTACACATGTATGATGTAGCAATTGTCGGCGCAGGAGTCGTAGGAAGCGCCATCGCAAGAGAATTATCAAAGTACAAAGTAAATGCCTGTGTCATCGAAAGAGACGAGGATGTTTGCAACGGTACCTCAAAGGCAAATTCAGCTATTTGCCACGCCGGTTTTGATGCAAAGCCAGGCAGCCTCAAGGCAAAGCTCAATGTCAGAGGAAACCAGATGATGGAGGAATTGTCAAAGGAATTGGATTTTCCATTTAAGAGAAACGGTTCCCTTGTTGTTTGCACAAAGGACCAGGATCCAGCTCTTTTGGATGAGCTTTTAGAAAAAGGTGTAAAAAACGGTGTTCCGGATCTTCGCATTTTAGATAGAGACGAACTCATCGCCATGGAACCAAACTTGGCAGACGATGTAGTAAAAGCACTCTACGCTCCAACCGGTGCCATCGTTTGTCCTTTCCATTTAACTATGGCATTTGCAGAAAACGCTGCAGACAATGGTGTAGAATTCTTCTTAAACACAGAAGTAAAATCCATCGAGAAAGCAGATGATTTTTACAAGATTCAGACAGATAAAGAAGTCATCGAGGCCAAGGTAGTAGTCAATGCTGCCGGTGTTTACGCAGACAGCCTCAACAATATGGTAAGTGACAACAAGCTTGAGATCATCGCAAGACGCGGTCAGTACATGCTCCTTGATAAATCTGCTGGAGACCATGTCAGCCACACCATCTTCCAGTTGCCTAGCAAGATGGGCAAGGGTGTTCTTGTCACTCCAACCGTGCATGGTAACCTCTTAGTTGGCCCTACTGCAGAGGACATCGACAATAAAGAAGGCGTCAACACCACCATGGAGGGATTGGATTCCCTTGGTGCAACCTGCTCTCAATCAGTAAAAAATGTTCCTCTTCGCCAGGTTATCACTTCATTTGCAGGCCTTCGAGCTCACGAAGTGGGTGGAGATTTCGTCATCGGAGAAGCAGCTGATGCTCCAGGATTTTTCAATGCTGCCGGCATCGAATCACCGGGACTTTCTTCTGCACCAGCCATCGGAGAGATGGTTGCCACACAGGTTGCTCAAAAATTAGGCCTCGAAAAGAATCCTGAATTTAACGGAAAGCGCAAGGGTATTCTCAATCCTGCAAACCTTTCTATAGAAGAAAGAAACGAACTCATCAAAAAACAGCCAGCTTACGGAAATATCATCTGCCGCTGTGAGATGATTACCGAAGGTGAGATTTTAGATGCAATCCATAGAACACTTGGTGCAAGATCACTTGACGGAGTAAAGAGAAGAACCCGTGCTGGTATGGGACGCTGTCAGGCAGGCTTCTGTTCTCCTAGAACAATGGAGATTTTAGAGCGCGAAGTTCCTATGAGCATGTTCGATGTAACCAAAAACGGCAAAGATGCCAAGATCGTATACGGATACAACAAGAAAATATAAGGAGGAGCAAGAAAATGAAATATGATTTAGTCATTGTGGGTGGTGGCCCAGCAGGTCTTGCTGCTGCTATTGCTGCAAAAGATAACGGAATTGATAGTATCTTGATTATAGAAAGAGATCGTGAGTTAGGCGGTATCCTAAACCAGTGTATTCACAATGGTTTCGGACTTCACACCTTCAAGGAAGAGCTGACCGGTCCAGAATACGCTTCCCGCTTCATCGCCCAGGTAGAGGAGCGTGGCATCGAGTACAAACTCAATACCATGGTAATGGATATCTCCAGCGAAAAAGTTGTAACTGCCATGAATTCCACCGACGGAATGTTTACAGTAGAGGCTAAGGCTGTTGTACTTGCCATGGGTTGTCGCGAGCGTTCTCGTGGAGCTCTCAACATTCCTGGTTACCGTCCAGCAGGTATTTTTTCAGCTGGAACCGCACAGCGCCTTGTAAATATCGAAGGCTATATGCCAGGCCGTCGCGTTGTCATTTTGGGATCTGGTGATATCGGTCTGATTATGGCTCGCCGTATGACCCTTGAAGGGGCAAAAGTTCTTGCTGTAGCAGAGTTGATGCCTTATTCCGGTGGTTTGAAACGTAACATTGTTCAGTGTTTGAATGATTTTGATATTCCACTTTACCTTTCACATACAGTAGTTGATATCCAGGGTAAAGAGCGAGTAGAAGGCATCACTATCGCAGAAGTTGGTCCTGATCGCAAGCCAATTCCTGGCACTGAGATCCATTACGACTGTGACACCTTACTTCTCTCTTGTGGTCTTCTTCCAGAAAATGAACTTTCAAAGACTGCAGGTGTAGATTTAAGTCCTATCACATCTGGCCCAATCGTAAATGACAGCTTAGAGACCAGCATTCCTGGAGTTTTTGCCTGCGGAAATGTACTTCACGTACATGACTTGGTTGACTTTGTTTCACAGGAAGCTGCCAATGCCGGAAAGAACGCTGCAAAATACATCAAAGAAGGTGCAGCTGCTGCTACAAAGCAGATTGAAATCCTTCCAGTAGATGGTGTTCGCTACACAGTTCCAAAATATGTCCGTCCAGATGCCATGGATGACAACCTTACAGTTCGTTTCCGTGTTGGTCAGGTATTCAAGGGATGCGCCATCGCTACTTACTTCGGCGACACCTTGATTTCCAAGAGAAAACGTCCGGTTATGGCTCCAGGCGAGATGGAAGAAGTCAAACTCACCAAAGCGCAGTTGGCTGAGTATCCTGACATTGAAAATATAACTATTAAGATTGAGGAGGCGTAAAGAGGATGGAAATAAGAGAATTAACCTGTATTGGCTGTCCTATGGGATGCAGCCTTACCGTAAAACTTGAAAACGGAGAAGTTTTAGAAGTTACCGGAAACACCTGCAAGCGTGGTGATGTATATGCCAGAAAGGAATGTACCAATCCTACAAGAATCGTAACCTCTTCTGTTCGCATCAAGGGTGGAAAGATCAACATGGTATCCTGCAAGACCAAGGAAGACATTCCAAAGGATAAAATCTTTGATGTTGCCGCAGCTCTCGAGGACGTTATTGTAGCTGCTCCTGTTGCCATCGGAGATGTCCTTTTATCAGATGTCTGCGGTACCGGAGTAGATGTCATTGCTACCAAGAATGTAGAAGCAAAATAAATTGTCTTTTTTGAGAAGGTAGAGTGTTTTTATTTTAATAAGGGTTTTTACAAAGCAAAAGAAGTCGTCTGGGGGGACGGCTTCTTTTTTACGGAAATTTTCCCAATTATGCAAAAATAGGCAGTGTAGATATTTTTCCCTATGTTATAATTGCAGCTGGCAGTTCAATTGCTGGGGCATACAAAGTATTTAACTCAATTAAAGTTTTAACCTACGACTGATTATGCCTAGTTGCGCCCCACCTTCGTAATCAATTAGAAAAGGACAATTTTTAAATATGCAAGAAAACAAAGAATTTTTAGGAACAGAACCTATCGGTAAATTACTATTCAAACTGGCCATTCCAACTGTAATCGCGCAATTGGTCAACATGCTCTATAACATCGTAGACCGCATTTACATCGGCCATATCCCAGGAGAAGGAAGCCTGGCCCTCACAGGTGTGGGAGTGTGTATGCCTGTGATTATGATTATATCTGCATTTGCCTGCCTGGTATCTTCCGGAGCGGCTCCAAAAGCATCCATAGCCATGGGAGAAGGCAAGCATGAGACTGCAGAAAAGATATTAGGGGGCTGCATCAGCTTACAGATTGTTATTTCAATCACCCTAACTGCCCTGATTCTTATTTTTAATGAAAAACTGCTCTTCCTCTTTGGAGCCAGTGAAAATACTATTTCCTACGCCGCATCCTACATGCAGCTCTATGCCTTAGGAACTATTTTTGTCCAGATGACACTGGGACTAAATGCCTTTATCACCGCCCAGGGCTTTGCAAAATACGGCATGCTCACCGTTTTAATCGGTGCCATCACAAACATTGTCTTAGACCCTATTTTTATTTTCCTTCTGGGTATGGGAGTAAAAGGTGCCGCTCTTGCCACCGTCATTTCTCAGGCCCTCTCCTGCCTCTGGTGCTTTAGCTTTTTGCTCGGCAAAAAGACCTTCCTTCGAATAAAGGCAAAAAACTTACGAGCTGGTCTTCCTTTGATGCCAGCCTGTCTTGCTCTGGGACTATCCGCATTTATCATGCAGTCCACCGAGAGCATCATCTCTATGTGCTTTAACTCATCACTTTTAAACTACGGCGGAGACTTGGCTGTAGGCGCCATGACCATCTTAACCAGCGTCATGCAATTTGCCATGCTTCCACTTCAGGGACTCGCCCAGGGAGCACAACCTATCACAAGTTACAACTTTGGAGCTAAGAATGCCAATCGTGTCAAAAAAAGCTTCTTCCTTCTTTTGACCATCAGTCTTGGCTACTCAATTCTTCTGTGGCTCTTCATTCAGTTCATTCCACAGGCCTTCGCAGGAATGTTTACAAACGATGCCAGCCTGCTTGCTTTTTCATCCAAGGCCCTTCGCATCTACTGTGGTGCCCTCTTTATGATGGGTATTCAGATGGCCTGCCAGATGACCTTCGTATCCACCGGCAACGCTCTTAGTTCCATCACAGTTGCCATTATGCGAAAGTTCGTCCTGCTGATTCCACTGATTTACATCCTGCCTCATTTTCTTGCCGACAAGACCATGGCAGTTTATACCGCAGAACCAGTAGCCGATCTTTTCGCTGTTACCTTCACTGCAATATTATTTACCTTCCAATTCAAAAAAGCCCTAAAAAAATTGGCCCAGGCATAAGATATGAAACGAGTTATAGAATATAAAATCACAGAAAAAAATAATGGCGATTCCATCGATGCTTTTTTGCGGAAAGAGGGATATTCCGGCCAGAATCTCACCCTGATCAAGCGCATGCCGCAGAATGTTCTTTTAAACGGGACCTTTGTCCATATGAAAGACATTCTCCACACCGACGATCAACTAATCGTGCAGATTACAGAAGAATCCTCCTCTGAAAAAATTCCACCGAGGGAACTGCCACTTGACATCATCTACGAGGACGAAGATATCCTCATTATCAATAAACCGCCGAGAATGCCCATCCATCCTTCCATGGACAACTATGAAAACTCGTTAGCAAACGGACTTGCTTACTACTACGAAAAACAGGGAAAACCTTTTATTTTCCGCTGCAGCAATCGTCTGGACAAGGACACATCGGGTCTCACTCTCGTGGCAAAAAATCTTGTGGCCTCAAGCATCCTCTCTTCAGCTGTCGCAAAAAAGGAGATAACTCGAGAGTATCTAGCCATTGCCAGCGGCATTCCCACTCCTAGTGAGGGAACTATAGACGCTCCAATTGCCCGGGTAGATGAGAGTATCCTGACTAGAGCAGTGGACTTTGAAAAAGGGGATCGAGCCGTCACCCACTATAAGACAATTGAAAAATTAAAAGGGCACGCCCTCATCTCCTTAAATCTGGAGACGGGGCGCACCCATCAAATACGTGTACATATGAAATATATAGGTCATCCTCTCATCGGGGATTATCTCTACAATCCAGACATGACCTACATCAATCGCCAGGCCCTGCATTCCCATCGCATGTCCTTTATACATCCTATCACCAAAGAGCATATGACATTCACGGCACCACTTCCAGAAGATATGCAGCAAGCCATACGCGATCTTAGCTAGTTATTTGTCTTTTCTGCTCTGGTTATTTATTTTTGCTGTGCCAGCTATTTTTTCGCTGGACCAGTTTTTCGCTGGACCAGTTGTTTTTTCGCTGGACCAGTTATTTTTTCACTGGATCAGTTATTTGCTATACCAGTTGTTTTTTCACCGGACTGGTGAAAATTTTTTACAAGAACCACACGTCCTGGTTGGTAGTAGAAATCGCCGTGGCACCAGCATCCAAAAGAGCATACACATCCTCTTTTTCACTGATGAGTCCACTCGAGATAAGAGGCTGTCTGTAAATACCACGCAAGCGTCTTACAACGCTTGGCATAGGACCCGGAAGCACTTCTATGACATCCGGCTTGGTATTTTTCAACTGGCGCTCGATATTGTTGTAAGCCATGGAATCAATGAAGAAAAAACGCATGACAGTTGCCAGGGAAAGTTCCTTGGCTCTGGCAATCATCTGAGGCTTTGTGGATATAATGCCATCCGCCTTGGTAGACTTTGCGATATAATCCACTGCCACTTCCTTACTGCTGAGTCCCTGAATCAAATCCATATGAACAAGGGCCAGCTTCCCAGCATCTTTTATCCGTTCAACAATCCCTGGAATAGTGATCAAATCACCATATAAGACAAAGACAATCCGGCTGTCTGCCGAAAGGCTTTTTTCCAGTCCGGCATCATCAACAACTGCTGCAATAATAGGGCTGTCCTCAAGGGCTTCTTTAAACTCTTTTTTCATAGGCGACTCTCTTATGCCTCAGCACTTTCTGGTGCTTGTGGAGTAGCTATTTCTCCCTTAAATACAACTTTTAACAGAATAGGTGTAATAAGTGTTGTCACAATAACCACGAGAATGATTGGTGCAAAAAGGTTTTCATCGATAAGTCCTACCTGACGGCCTTTTTCTGCAACGATAAGAGCAACCTCTCCACGGGAAATCATGCCGACACCAGTCTGGAGTGACTCCTTCCATGTGAATTTACAAATCTTTGCTCCCAATCCGCAACCAACCATCTTAGATACGATAGCGATAAGTGTAAGGATGACTGCAAACATCCAAAGGTTGACAGTCATACCGCCAAGTGTAACCTTAAGACCTACACTTGCGAAGAAGATGCATGAGAAAAATACTGTAGATACATCGTGAATTTTCACATCGACATAATCTTTGATTTTAGACTGACAAAGCATAACACCAGCAAAATAAGCACCTGTAATATCCGCAATACCGAAGAACTCCTCAGAGACATAAGCCAGGGCAAAACAGAAGGCGATAGCAAGAATAGCAGCACGTCTCTTGTGATCATTTTTCTGGATCATAAACTCCAAGCGGCTTGAAAGTAAAAACATCAATGCGATCATTACAAAGTAAAGAACGATCTTTAGAATGACGGTAGTAGGGCTGACAGATGTGTCCTTCATGCTAGATACGACAGCAAGAACAACCATACCCAGGATGTCATCGATAATAGCAGCGCCAAGAATGGTCATTCCAACTTTTCCAGAAAGTTTGCCCATCTCGCGCAAGGTTTCTACTGTAATACTAACGGAAGTTGCGGTCAAAACTACACCTACAAAGAGACTCTGCAACATCTCGTCGTAGTTGCTAAAGTCTGCGCCAAAATAGATTCCATAACCGATCATACCGCCAATTAATGGAACAATGACACCGACAAGAGCAGTAACAAAAGAAGCTCCAATGTTGGCCTTTAATTCCTTGAGGTCTGTATCAAGTCCTGCAGAAAACATCAGGAAGATAACACCCATCTCTGCCACGTAATTTAACAGATTGCCGGTCTCCCCGTTCATGGACATGAGATTCAATACAGATGGTCCTAAAATAACGCCTGCAAGCAAAGCGCCCACTACTTCTGGCAGTTTTACTGCCTTACAAGCAAGTCCAAGTATCTTTGTTGATACCAAAATAAGTGCAATCCATAGTAAAAATTCGTAATTCATAATACTCACCTTTTCTTTCCTATAAATATAATAATTTAAGGCTCGATTGCGAGTCTTTTGGGGCAGATTACTTTTCTTAAAATTTCCGCCTCTCGCCAAAATCGACCTTATTTTACGCCTATTATTTTTGAAATGCAAGGGATAAAAAACTCTTACACAAATAAGAGTTTTTGTCCCTTAATAGTGCAAGAGTTTTTCAAATAATTCTTCTCTGTTTTTTGCCTCATTACTATCGCAAAAAATCACATTTCCTCTTTGTTTGCAAGGCTCTTTAAGCAAACCCTCTACCTCAAGTCTCCTTCGCATCTCTCGGGCAGTACCAGCTCCTCCGTCAAAAATCTCTACATCTGCGCCAAGGATTTCTGCGATAACTTTTCCCACAAAAGGATAATGGGTGCATCCCAAAACAACGGCATCCAGATTCCCCTGATAAGGCTCTAGCAAATCTCGCAAAAAACCACGAAGCTCCGGGCTGTCAATATTGCCCGCCTCCACAAAATCCATAAGTCCCGGACAGGCCAAAGGAATCACATTTGCATTGCCGCCAAATTTTTCTATCAAATGATGGAGTTTTTCCTCTCGGATGGTAATAGGTGTCGCCATCACAAGGATATTGCCCTCTGGGTATTTTTCCACAGCAGGCTTCACTGCCGGCTCGATTCCCACAAGCGGAAGTTCGGGATACATCTGGCGTAGAACTCGCACCGCTGCACTGGTAGCTGTATTGCAGGCAATCACAACCCCCTTGGCTCCCATTTTCATGAAATCCTCCACATGAGAAATGGTCAGCTCCCTCACTTTTTCTGTGCTCTTGGTTCCATATGGTGCGTTCTTGGAATCACCAAAATAATAGAAATTCTCATCCGGCATAATTTTTATCAATTCTCGCAGAACGCTGACCCCGCCCATTCCAGAGTCAAACACTGCGATTGGTGCTTCTCTTTTATCCATCTTTGCCTCTTTCCTTTCTACTTTTCCCTATAAAAGGAAAAATGCAACTACACTATGTAATTGCAATTTTTTGATAAGAAAAGCCTTGATTCAAATCGAATCAAGGCTTTTTTCAAGAGCGGGTGATGGGAATCGAACCCACGTATTCAGCTTGGAAGGCTGATGTTCTACCATTG
>CAVIOJ010000125.1:0-6120 GCA_963644225.1 Lachnospiraceae bacterium
TCTACCGACAGCACGATTCCAATGAGATGGGAGCCGTGGCGGAAGGGATCCTTGGAAAAATAAAAAGAAATATTTCTGATGTTTTATCAGGAAGGATGAAACAAAATAAAAAAGCATTTATACAGCAGGCGAGAGATTTGGCGTCACAACTGCTTCTTGTAGATGGCATATCTGATGATGCCAGAGTGATGCTGCAGGAATTTTCTGACATTGAAAAAAAGCCAAAGCTAAAGCGGATTTCCTTTTACATAAAGAATGGTTTCAAGAGAAACCACGGAAGCATTTGGATGTATCTGTGGGTGTGACGAGCAGACAGTGTCTAATTTTTGACACTTCCCCCCTTAAGTGGTAGAATGCATACATTCTACAAAAATAACGTGATGAATTTAACAAAGGTATTTCCAGATTTTTTGGATTGGCTTTTGTTATATGTTTGATTTACGCAGGATAAAATTATGGAAGATAGAGAAGAAGATATATTTGACCGAATTGTGTCATTTTGGTGGTTAAAGTGGTTCAAGCCGATTTACTACCGTTATCGTGAGATGTGGCTCTACGCCCTCTTTGGACTGGGCACAGTGCTCATCAATTTGTTCGTGTATTCTACCTTTACGGAGAAAATTGACCTCGGGGTTTTGGTAGCCAATGCCATCGCTTGGATCGGGGCGACTTTGTTTGCTTTCTTTACCAACAGGCGCTGGGTATTTACTTTTCATACCACGGGTGTCTACGCCTTTTTGACCCAGCTTGGCAGCTTTTGTATGGGACGACTGATTACGCTCGGTATCGAGGAGGCTATGCTGTACTTCTTTATAGAGGTCTACCATTTCCCAAATATGCTGATCAAGATGCTGGCGCAGTTCATCGTTATCGCCACCAACTACTTCATCAGCAAGTGGGTGGTATTTAGAAATCGTACACCGAAAAACAAGGGGTTATAGAGGAGAGCGCTGAAGAGAAAAGCTCTGAAGAAAAACTCTAAGGAGAAAGCCTCGATATAGAAAAGTTACAAAGTGTACATGGAGTTAGATATGGCACAAAAAAATACAAAAAATTTACGATGCATTGGCATCATTTTTTTCATAAGTTTTATCGCAAGGACGGTGCTGGGATCTTATTATCCCCGTACCGTCAATTGTTATCCGGACGAAATGCTCTATTTAGGCGCGGCGGAGAGTCTGTGGAACCACGGCAACATCCAGGTTTTTAACCTGCCATCCCAGTTTGGAAAAGTGGCATATGCGGCCCTGATTGCTCCGGCATTTGCGACATCTGATCTAAAGTTGCGCACATTTTTGATCGCAGCCATCTGCGCCCTCGTCATGTCTCTTGGCGTTTTCCCTATCTACGCTCTGGCGAAAAATATCCTAAAAGAGGACCGCTTTGTTCGCTGGTCTGTGGCATTTTATGCCCTATCATCTACCATGACCTATTCCATGACCTATACTTCGGAGACTCTCTTTGTGCCGGCCATGGTCTGGCTTTTGTATCTGATTTATCTCTTGCTCGCGGGAAAAGTCTCTGGCAAGAAAAAAGCGGGGACATTTGTCCTTGCCATTTTAGTCTGGTTTTTAGCCTATATGACCAAGGAACTTGCCCTTGTGATTCCGGTGGCGCTGGTGGGATACTTTTTGACAGTGGGAGTCGTTGGCGCTCTAAAAAATGTCAGAAGTGGCCATGCTTCTGAAAAAAAGACCAAACCTCTCCTTATCATCTTAGCACTACTTCTCATGGCAGCAGCCTGCATTGGAATCTACTTGTTTTCAAACTCAGGTACAGCCTACTACCAGCTTGGATTTGATTTTGATTTCCTTAGAGAACGGGGCTGGTATTTGGCATACAGCATCCTCTTTTTTGTAGTGACTACCTTGATAGGATTCTTATTTATCCCGGTTTTGTATCCTATTATTTTCAATAAAAAATTGCAGCAAAAAGCGAGAAGATTTTTACTCTTTTTGTGCTATGTGATTTTGGTGACAGCAGCGGTGGCAGCCTATACCATCTATATCTACGAGGAGTATCCATCCTTGACGCCGCGGGCCCACATTCGCTATGTGGAGTACCTCTTTGTGCCATTTTTGATTCTGCTCTTTGCGGTTATGGAGGCGAGAGAGCAGACTTCAAGTTTGGCTGCATCATTTGTAGATAAATCTGGAGAAAATGAATCGCCACAAGACACTGGCATGGAAGTGTTAGATTCGCTGCAGCAGACTCAAGCAACAGTATCGCAGCAAAATGACAATGCGGCAACAGAGTTGAACCAGCAAGCTACAGCATCGCAGCAAAGCAATAATGTGGCAACAGAGTTGAACCAGCATTCTCAAGCAGCAGCATCGCAACCAAATGACAAGCTTGTAATCGATTCGCTGCAGAAACCGACCCCGCTTCACCTTGCCATCCTTGCCATAGCCCTTCTTGTCTGTCTCATTGCTTTCAACGGATTTTCGGGACAGACCATAGACCACACCATGCTATTTTTCCTCCAGGCTTTCGCCCAGGGAGGACAGACTTTTTCACCGCTTGTGGCCAAAGGACTGATTCTTGCCATGATACTGGTGGTGGCAATTTTGACCCATCTGTTCTATAATAAAACCAAGTTATTTACAAATCTTTTGTTGGCCGGTATTTTGATCGTGACGCTGGGCAACAATATATTATCTACATATGTGCAGTATAAGACCCACACCCACGGCGCCGCAGAGACAGCGGAGGCGGAGTTAGTGCGGGATTTTGTGCGAAGTGATGAGGATATCCGAGTCGGTGTGATTGAGGTCCAGGATGGCCATGACGAGCTCTTGGATACATTTTTGGTGGACTGTGACAATGTCCGTACCATCAATGTGCTTGGCGGTTGGTATGGCGCTTATTCTGGCGGAGACATGGTGGAGTACGGCCTTTTGGCGGTGGGAGACATCACCAAGGGAGTGCATTATATGCCACCGCAGACCTTGGACTATGTCCTGGTGGATACTGATGGATATGTGATCGAAGCCTCTGATGAGGGCTCAGCCACTGTGGTTGCCACCTATCCGAATTTGGGATACACCCTCTATAAACTGACGGATTCGACTCATCTGCCGGCTTTCGTCAAGGCGGAGTAAGGCGGTTTTCTTTTTTTGCTCAGGCGGAGAAATCACCCTCCTCTTAACATTAGCGTAGGAGAGGATAATAAAATCTACTCAGTTAGGGTTCGATTTTCGGATGAGATAACGCTTCGTCAGGCACAAGATAAGTGGACACGAAAAAAACGCAAAACTGCTGTATGGTAGATTTACTCAATCTAGGAAATGGAAGGATTTTTACTATGACAAAAACACAAGCAACAGAGATTTTAAAGGCCAAAGGACAGGAGCATGTTCTCGCTCATTTTGACGAGTTATCAGCGGCAGAGCAGGAGACTTTGCTGACGCAGATTTCCGACGTAAACTGGGAAGATCTCGCTCTTGCCGGTGTCCAGACCGAGATTCCTCTTGGCGAGATTTCTCCACTCGGAGCCGTGGAAGTAGATGAGATTGAAAAAAGACGTGATGAGTTCGAGGCGGCAGGATATGAGGCCATTGCCCAGGGCAAGGTGGCAGCACTTTTGCTTGCTGGTGGTATGGGAACCCGCTTGGGCCTTGATGCGCCAAAGGGAACTTTAAATGTTGGCAAGACCCATGAGCTTTTTATCTTTGAGTGCCTGATTAAAAACTTGCAGAAGGTTGCTGATGCAGCTGGCAAGTCTATCCCGCTTTACATCATGACCAGTGAAAAAAATAATGACGATACTATCGCCTTTTTTGAAGCACATGATTACTTCGGTTATCCAAAGGAAGATGTGGCATTTTTCATCCAGGAGATGGCTGCAGCTGTTGATTACGATGGCAAGCTTTTGCTGGAGGAAAAGGGACGTCTGGCTACTTCGCCAAATGGTAACGGCGGTTGGTTCTCTTCTCTTAAAAAGGCAGGCCTTTTGGAAGATGTCCATAAGCGTGGCGTAGAGTGGATCAATATCTTTGCGGTTGACAATGTTTTGCAGCAAATCTGCGACCCGGCCTTCGTGGGAGCTACAATCCTTAGCGGCAAGGTCAGCGGTAGCAAGGTGGTTAGAAAAGTCGATGCCTACGAAAAGATGGGAGTCTTGTGCCTAGAAGACGGCAAGCCATCTGTAGTGGAATATTACGAGATGAGCAAGGATATGGCAGAGGCTACAGACGAAGCAGGCAATCTTTTGTATGCTTTCGGCGTTATTTTGAATTACATTTTCCGCGTGGACAAGCTCGAGGATATCGTAGAGAACCACTTGCCAGTACACGTGGTTGAAAAGAAGATTCCATATATCGATGGAGATGGCAATCTGGTAAAACCTGAGTCGCCAAACGGCTACAAGTTTGAGACTTTGGTGGTAGATATGATTCGTCTCATGGACGACAATCTGCCATATGAGGTTGTTCGTGAAAAAGAATTTGCACCAATCAAGAATTTGCACGGAGTGGATTCTTTGGATTCGGCAAGAGAGCTCCTTGAGAAAAACGGAGTTGAGTTGTAGGAGACACGGATTTTCGAATGGATTTGACATAGGGGGAGCGTAAGTAGCAGGAGGGAAAGATGTACCGAGAAGAAAAAAGCAACTGGATGAAACATCTGGACTTTACCATATTAGATTTGCTCACCATGGAACTGGCCTTGATTATCGCCTACGGTTATCGTTTTGAGCGGGCATGGCTTTTTGACCATGAGATGTATCGACGTATCGCCATCATCGCCTTGTTGATTGATATTGTGGTGGTATTTTTTTCAGAAGCCTATACGGGAGTTCTTCGCAGAAACAAATATCAGGAACTGCGAAGCACCATGACCCATTGCGTGGTGGTCTGGGGCGGCATTTTGGTTTACATGTATGCCACCAGGACATCGGTGACTTATTCGCGTATCATGCTTTTTGTTTTCCTGGGCTTGTTTATCATATTTTCCTACATCGGTCGTGTCTTTTTAAAAAGGCATATTCGCCGGCAAAAGTTGCAGGATCAAAACAAGTCTTGGATGCTCGTGGTGGCAGATACCTATACGGCGGAGGATTGCCTGCGGGAGATTGCCCATGACAAGTATGCCGACTTCAAGATTTCCGGTGTGGTTATCATCGACAAGGACATGCGAGGCCAGGAGATAGAGGGTATTCCTGTGGTCGCTTCGGCGGATACTTTTTTGGAATATTTGCGTACTAACGTGGTGGATGAGGTCTTTATCAACGGCAATACCAGAGCTTCTTCAGAGGCCTTGGCGACAGAACTGGTAGAGCTTGGCATCACGGCCCACATCAGTCTTATCAACACCAACCAGATGGTGCCAAATCGCCGCATTGAAAATTATGGCAGCTTTATCGTATTGACATCAAGCATGCACATTGCCAATGCAAGACAGCTTTTTATAAAACGATTTTTTGACATACTAGGAGGCCTTGTAGGACTTCTTCTTACTGGAATTGCCTTCATTATTTTTGCACCTATTATAAAAATACAGTCTCCGGGACCGGTCTTTTTCAAGCAGGTCCGTATCGGAAAAAATGGCCGTCGTTTCAACTTCTACAAGTTTAGATCCATGTATATGGATGCTGAGGAGCGCAAGGCGGAACTGATGGCTCAAAACGAGATGGATGGCAATATGTTCAAGATGGAAAATGATCCGCGCATCATTCCAATCGGACACTTTATGCGCAAGTTCTCTATCGACGAACTGCCACAGTTTTGGAACGTGTTAAAAGGTGATATGAGCCTGGTAGGAACCCGTCCACCGACAGAAGATGAGTATGCCAACTATGAGTATCACCACAAAGCCAGACTTGGCATCAAGCCAGGACTTACCGGCATGTGGCAAGTAAGCGGCCGAAGTGACATCAAGGACTTTGAGGAAGTAGTGGCCCTTGACACCCAGTACATATCCAACTGGTCCCTAGGCCTTGACGCCATGCTGATCTTTAAAACCGTAGGTGTAGTCCTGAGCGGACGAGGCTCCAAATAAGCCCACCCACGAATCCGACGTGGCTGTGGCCCACGAATTCGAGCCTTGGAGTTTCACTCGGCGGCTGCGGCCCTACGAACTTTGGCACAAGGACTTGCGACGCCAGGGCTGCGGGGCTGCAAA
>CAVIOJ010000126.1:0-14712 GCA_963644225.1 Lachnospiraceae bacterium
GTATCTGACACTTTATTTGGCACCTGTTACATTTGTCTTGATGGTGGCTCAATTGCGGGAAAAAGATGCCCTGTGGAAAAAGCAGCTTGTCAACGCTGTAGCCATATTCCTCTTTATTTTTGCCGTGGTCTCATCAGTGCTTCATTTCTTAAATATTGAGCATTTTCCACGTATGCTGACATATTTTCACTTGTTCGGCGGAGCCTCACTTGTCTTGGTTGTGATATCCGGATTTGGACGAAAAGACAAACCGGACAAGACAGAGATTTCCATCAATATAGGAATCATAGCCTTATTTGTTTCGGTGGGCTTTGATCTTGTGAGATTCAACTTGCAAAAATATGTTATGCAGGACAATGAACTTTTGACCATTAGCGTTATTCCTGTAGGAACATTGATTTTTATTATCTGTCTGATTGTAAGTTACATCTTTTATGTATATGGCATTATCGTCAATGAAGCGGAACAGCAATGGCTAACAGAGCGAGCTTATCATGACGAATTATGTAAGACCTACAACCGTACAAAGTGCAATGAAATTTTTGCCCAATTTGATGCCAGCAGTGAGGAGTATGCACTGATTAATATGGATATTAACGGATTAAAAGAGTTAAATGATACCTTTGGCCACACCAAAGGAGATTTGCTTTTATCCGCTTTTGCTGGGATTTTGATGGAAGCATTCTCAGGAGTAGGGGATGTGTTCCGCATGGGCGGCGATGAGTTTTTGATAATCGTTCGCAAGGACAAATTTTCACAGATAGACGTATCTTTGGAAAAAATGGTTCGTCTGGAAAAAAGAAGATCTCAGGATTTAGACATTCCAATAGAAGCAGCATATGGTATTGCCCGCCGGGAGGAGTGCCCGGAGGATTTGGTACAAAAGGTATATGCTCTTGCTGATAGCAGAATGTATGAGATGAAGACCAAGCAAAAAATAAATAAGCATCTTCATTAAAAATTTTAACACACATAAGTAAAAACAAAGGGAGGAAAGCACACATGTATGCTGACGAGAACGTTATAAAAATTAAACACGAGGTTTTGTACGAAGTGGCAAAACTTGCTTTTGCTGGTGAGTTGGAGGAAAAAAGAGATGGCATTGCCCAGTCTCTGATTCCAGGACCTACGCCACAATTCCGTTGCTGTGTTTACAAAGAAAGAGAAATTATTCGCCAGAGAGTTCGCCTTGCAGAAGGTAAGGCACCAGGAATGGTAGATGATGGCAATGTTGTTCAGGTTATCAGTTCTGCCTGCGAGGATTGCCCGATTTCCAGCTATGTTGTAACGGACAACTGCCAAAATTGTATTGGTAAAGCCTGCATCAATGCCTGCAACTTTGGGGCGATTGAGGCTGGAAGACATAGATCTCACATTGATGCTTCCAAGTGTAAAGAGTGCGGTAAGTGTGCACAGGCTTGTCCATATCATGCAATTGCAGCATTAAAGCGTCCATGTAAGTTTAGCTGTCCAGTAGATGCCATCAGTTACGATGAAAATGGTATCTCTGTCATCAACGAAGAAAAATGTATTCGCTGTGGCCACTGTATCCACAAATGTCCATTTGGAGCTATTGGCTCAAAGACTTTTTTGGTGGATGTCATTGAAGCAATCAAGAGCGAAAAACCTGTATATGCTCTTTTGGCACCAGCTACAGAAGGTCAGTTTGGCGACAAGATTACCATGAACAGCTGGAGAAAGGCTATGAAGGCTGTTGGCTTTACAGATATCGTAGAGGTTGGTCTCGGTGGAGATATGACGGCTGCTTATGAGGCAGAAGAGTGGGCAGAGGCTTACAAAAACGGCAAAAAGATGACTACATCATGCTGTCCTGCATTTGTCAATATGATCAAAAAACATTATCCGGAACTCATTGACAATGTTTCTAGCACCATTTCTCCAATGTGTGCCATTTCTCGTATGTTAAAGGCAAAAGAGCCAGATGCTGTTACAGTATTTATTGGACCATGTATTGCTAAAAAGTCAGAAGTAAAGGATCACGAGATTGAAGGCAATGCTGATTATGCACTTACTTACAGTGAAATTCGTGCCATTATGAGAGCCAAGGATGTGCAGTTAGAGGAAGATGACAACAGCTATCAGGAATCATCTATATATGGCAAGAGATTTGCAAATTCTGGTGGAGTTACCGAAGCTGTACTTCAGAGCTTAAAGGAAAGTGATGATGAGATTGCAGCTACTATCAACAAGTGCAACGGAGCTGCCGAATGTAAAAAAGCCCTCCTTCTTATGAAAGTGGGCAGATTGCCGGAGGACTTTGTAGAGGGTATGATCTGTGAGGGCGGTTGCGTCGGCGGACCTAGTGCTTTCAAGGCAAAAGAGACCTTCAAAAAAGACCGAGATGCTATTCTTTCAGAAGCAGATGAAAGAGGTATCCATGACAATTTGAAAAATTATGACATGAATGCATTCTCTATGCATTCTAAGAGATAAAATTCTTTTGCTCTTCATTCATCCAGTCCACAAGCTCTACTAATCCTTCTTCGGAAAAATCAGCTTCGTGGCGGATGATTTTATCTGGATCGGTATTGGCATAAGAAAATGGTTCTGGCCAAATACTGGCCTGCAATTTTACAATTGTATCTTCGCTGTCTTCTACAGGGAGTTCTATTTTTTCGACGCGGTAGCGCATACCGTCAGAACTTCCCGTGAAGGCAGCTTTTTTGTAAAAATTAAGTGCTAATAAATCGTGTCTTACTATCATTTTTGGTTCTCCTTTTTGTCTTTTATTATAAAAAAATATAAAAATGCTTGAAAATTCAAAGAGTCTAATTCGAGTCTACATTAGCAAGTATTGGCATCTTTAATATAACATAAAATAATGAAAAAAATGGAAAATTAAGATGAAATATGTGATATACTTGAGGTTCAAAAAGGGGGTAAATTATGAGAGGATTTTACAAGAATAAAAACAGGAAAAACAAGGGGTTGGCTTTAGCATTATCATTGTTTGCGATGATGGGTTTGCTTGTATCAGATATAAGTGGATTTATGGGCGCATCGACCAGGGTATATGCGGCATCGGATACGGCTTCGATGACAGATGTCGCTGCAAAGGATTCTGATGAAAAGAGCTTGGATTCTACTGATTTAGATGCAACAAGCTGGATGTCTGCTATCGCTGATGAAACGACTTTGAGCAATATTTCTATACCGGGAACTCACGACAGCGGAACACAGTATATTCCACTTGGTTATATTTTTCAGTGCCAGGACAGCAGTATTGCAAGCCAGATGGAAGATGGATTTCGATATTTTGATATCCGTTTGGAATTAGATGGAAAAGAAGGACAAGAGGAGTTGATTTTGTGCCATAATTTTGCGAAATGTAAAAGCTCTTCAAAGTTATTTTCCAAGGCACTTACTTTTTCATCTGTATTAGAGGATGCTTACGCTTTTTTGGACCAACATCCCAGCGAGACTTTGATTTTTTGCATGAAGGCAGAAAATGGGGACGATGATTTGGCTACCTTGCAGACTCTTATGTACCAACAGATTGATGCCAATAAAAAATATTGGTATATGGCCAATGAAAATCCTACACTCGGAGATGTGCGAGGCAAAATTGTTCTTGCAACACGTTTTGAGGATGCTATAGGGCGCGATGACAACAAGACAGGTCTGCATTTTTTCTGGAGTGACCAGGGAGATGTGGATGTGGTGGATGTTCCTTATGTGATGTCCGAGGTGAACGAGGATACATTTCTTTGGACCCAGGATCGTTACAATTACGATACAGGGGATAAAATCGATGCCATAACCGATGATTTTGAAAATTGTCAGGCCTCAGAGGATACATTTTCTTTGAATTTTACTTCTACATCAGGAAAGGGTAAAATCGGTCATCCGAAAAAATATGCCAGCACTATCAATGATTACATCTTGTCTTACGAATTCAAAGAAAACACCTGCTATGGTATAGTTGTCGTTGATTTTGCAAATGCTTCGCTTGCAGAAAAAATTTATGCAACTAATGAATTTGTGAGTAATTAAAGAAACTAGTACTTGAATGAAAAGATAGACATTTGATTTTCGTGTTTTTAAGTTGAAATAAAAAGTTGGTTCTTGATGAACTCTCAGACACTTAGTCATACAGAGACAGGAATATACAGAAACAGGAAGATACAGAGATAGGAAGATACAGAAAGGAAAAGCCATGCCACAAAATAAACCTATGCCGGGAGAGATATACCGACATTTTAAAAACAAAAATTATCAAATAATAGCGGTGGCTACCCACTCGGAGACGAGAGAAAAATATGTTGTATATCAGGCTTTGTATGATGATTTTGCCACATATATTCGCCCGTTTGATATGTTTATCAGTCCGGTGGACCATATCAAATATCCACAGGTTACCCAGGAATATCGCTTTGAGTATGTAGGACTTGCGGGGCACGAAGAGTTGCCGAATGCTTATAAAGATGCGACTGCTTCTGATAGCGAAGTATCATCTTCGTACAAGGAAGAGGATTTCCTTAAAGATGAGAAGAGTACAAATTGGGGCGCTTCTTGTGACGAGCCAAATATGACTGCTCAAATAGATGAGCCGCAGACAGAAGATGGATTTTTAGAAGAAGGCGTGAATGCCAAATTTTTAGCTTTTTTGGATGCTGATACTTACAATGAAAAATATGACATTGTCTCTGAGATGGAAGATGACCTAGATGATCATCTGATCAATCAGATGGCGGCTTCTATGGATGAGATTATCGAAGATGGTAGATTGGACCAAAGAATTGCTCAACTAGAGAGCATTCTTCGTACCAAGGCCAGATATGAACTTCATCGATAGGATCAATTTCCTTGTATTTTGCAAACATTACGTAAAAGAAAAATTAGAGAAAGAGGAGAAAAAAACATGAGTAAAGTAGCAATATGTATGGCAGATGGCTGTGAAGAGATCGAAGGACTTACGGTTGTGGATGTACTTCGTAGGGCTGGAATCGATATTGATACTATTTCTATCACCCAGGAACCTTATACCACAGGAAGTCATGGCATTCCATTTTGCAATGACAAATTAATATCCGAAATCAACTGGGCTGAGTATGATGGAATCGTATTGCCGGGAGGAATTCCGGGAACACCAAATTTGGCAGCCAACGGAGATGTCTGCGAGGCTTTAAAATTTTTTGCAAAAGAAGGAAAACTTCTTGCAGCAATTTGCGCCGCACCAAGTGTACTTGGCGGATTAGGTCTCTTAGAAGGGAAAAAGGCAACCTCTTACCCAGGCTTTGAGGAGAAGATGCCAGGCTGTATTTATCAGACAGATGAAGTGGTAGTAGATGGCAATATCATCACAAGTCGCGGCATGGGAACAGCCATTGCTTTTGCCCTTGCCATTGTAGAGTATTTTACAGACAAGGCTAGTGCCCAGGCCTTAGGTGAGAAATTCATTTATTCTTATAAGTAAGGGCATTTTCCTTGCTAATTAAAATTGTGTGTGTTATAATTTCCCAATGACTGCACAGAAGGGGGATTTTGTGCGCAAAATTCCGATTGAAGTTCCTGCTCGCAGGGATGATACCCTTCTATTAAGTAAAAATTCGTACATGAGTTAATTTAAGGAGGAAATACATAAAAATGAGTGTACAGGTAGAAAATTTAGAGAAAAACATGGCAAAGCTCACAGTTGAAATCGAAGCTGAGAGATTTGAAAAGGCTTTGGATGCTGCTTACAACAAGCAGAAAAAGAGCATCTCAATTCCAGGATTCCGTAAAGGAAAGGCTCCTAGAAAGATGATCGAGAAGATGTATGGCGCTGAGGTATTCTATGAGGATGCTGCCAATATCTTACTTCAGGAGACATATCCAGAAGCTTACGATGAGTCTGGACTTGACATCGTATCTCAGCCAGATATCGAAGTTGTTCAGCTTGAAGCTGGCAAGCCATTTATCTATACAGCAGAAGTAGCCGTTAAGCCAGAAGTTACACTTGGCAAGTACAAGGGCGTTACTGTTACAAAGATCGACACAACAGTTACTGATGAAGAAGTAGATGCAGAAGTTGAAAGACAGCGCAATAACAACGCAAGAACTGTTTCTGTAGAGCGCCCAATCGAAGTTGGCGATACAGCAGTTATCGACTTTGAAGGATTCGTTGATGGAGTTGCTTTCGATGGCGGCAAGGGTGAAGGATATGATCTTGAGATCGGATCTCACTCATTTATCGATACTTTCGAAGACCAGTTGGTTGGTAAGTCTGTAGGAGATGATGTTGATGTTAACGTTACTTTCCCAGAGCAGTACCAGGCAGAAGATTTAGCTGGAAAGCCAGCTCTTTTCAAAGTAAAGATCAACGAAGTAAAGGCAAAAGAACTTCCAGAGCTTGATGATGAGTTCGCACAGGATGTTTCTGAGTTCGATACACTTGCTGAGTACAAGGAAGATGTAAAGAGCAAGCTTACAAAGAATAAAGAAGACGAAGCTTATCGTACAAAAGAAGACGAAGCAATCGAAAAGATTATCGATGATGCCAAGATGGATATCCCAGAAGCAATGATCGACAATCAGGTAAACAGCATGATCAATGATTTTGCTAACAACATGATGCAGCAGGGACTCTCTATGGAGCAGTACATGCAGTTTACTGGCATGACAATTGACAAGTTCAAGGATCAGGTTCGTCCAGATGCTATCAAGAGAATTCAGTCTTCACTTGTATTAGAGCAGGTTGCCAAGGATGAGAACATCGAAGTTACTGACGAAGATGTAGATGCTGAAATCCAGAAGATGGCAGATGCTTACCATATGGAAGTTGAAAAGATCAAAGAATTCATTCAGGACTCTGAAAAGGAATCTATGAAGAAAGATATTGCTGTACAGAAGGCAGTTGAGTTTATCATGGACAACGTAAAAGAGCGTGCTAAGAGAACAACAAAGAAGACTACAGAAGAAAAAGCTGACGACGCAGAATAATAGAGCCGTTTAGCCATGGAGGTTTCCGATTATGGCAACAATACCTTATGTCATCGAACAGAATAGTCGTGGAGAGCGTTCTTACGACATCTATTCTAGATTATTAAAAGACAGAATTATTTTTCTTGGAGAAGAAGTGAATGAGACAACTGCCAGCCTGGTAGTAGCTCAGCTTTTGTTCTTGGAATCAGAAGATCCAACCAAGGACATTCATCTCTATATCAACTCTCCGGGTGGTATGGTAACTGCTGGTATGGCGATTTACGATACCATGCAATATATCAAGTGTGATGTTTCTACCATTTGTATTGGTATGGCAGCCAGCATGGGTGCCTTCCTTTTGGCAGGTGGTGCAAAGGGCAAGCGTTTTGCACTTCCTAACGCAGAGGTTATGATTCATCAGCCATCTGGCGGAGCAAAGGGTCAGGCGACAGAGATTCAGATCGCCGCTGAGAATATCTTGAAGACCAAGAAAAAATTAAACCAGATTCTTGCTGAGAATACTGGTAAGCCATATGAGCAGGTGGCACAGGATACCGAACGTGACCATTGGTTGAGCGCACAGGAAGCACTTGATTATGGTTTGGTAGATGGTATCATCACAAAGAAAGACTAATGCAAAAGAGGGTACCCCGTATGGGATACCCTCGATGTGCATATCAAAAGAATTTTTGTTTCTATATCAGAGCCAGTCTGATTTTGGTAAAAATTCGTAAAATTTAGAACGTGAGGAATATTTTATGGCAGGAAAAATGAGCGACGATAAAGTAAGATGCTCCTTTTGTGGAAAATCGCAAAAACAGGTTCGAAAGTTAATCGCTGGACCAAATGGAGCCTTTATCTGTGATGAGTGTGTTGATATCTGTACAGAGATCATTGATGAGGAACTCATGGAAGCTGATAGAGACTTTATGGAAGACGAGAACTTTTCTATCAATCTTCTAAAGCCAAAGGAGATGAAGGAGTTTTTAGATGAGTATGTAATCGGCCAGGATGAGGCAAAAAAGGTTTTGTCTGTTGCGGTATACAATCATTATAAGAGAATCACATCCCAGCAAGATGTTGATGTAGAATTGCAAAAAAGTAATGTCCTGATGCTTGGCCCAACAGGAAGCGGAAAGACTTTATTGGCCCAGACTTTGGCCCGCATTATTGGTGTTCCATTTGCTATTGCTGATGCCACAACCCTTACTGAGGCTGGATACGTGGGAGAGGATGTAGAAAATATCCTTTTAAAACTTTATCAGGCAGCTGGTGAAAGTACGGAAAAGGCAGAGGTAGGAATCATATATATTGACGAGATCGACAAGATTACCAAAAAATCAGAAAATGTCTCAATTACAAGAGATGTCTCTGGTGAAGGCGTACAGCAGGCATTGCTCAAGATTATCGAGGGAACTGTAGCCAATGTGCCTCCACAGGGCGGCAGAAAGCATCCACATCAGGAGACTATTCCTATCGATACGAGTAATATTCTCTTTATCTGCGGCGGTGCTTTTGAAGGCATAGACAAGATTATCTCATCCAGATTAGACAGCAAGGCTATTGGTTTCAAGGCAGACATCAAGGACAACAAGGAGCAGAGCGTCTCAGAACTTATGAAACTTGCTTTGCCACAGGATTTTATCAAGTATGGTTTGATTCCAGAGTTTATCGGTCGTGTGCCAATCAATGTTTCTTTGGAGGAGCTTGACGAGGATGCTATGGTTCGTGTTCTTACTGAGCCAAAGAACAGCCTTGTAAAGCAGTACAAAGCACTCTTTAGCATGGATGACGTAGACTTGGAGTTTGAGGATGAGGCTCTTACAGAGATTGCCAAAAAATCTATTGAGCGAAAGACTGGTGCCAGAGGACTTCGTGCTATCATGGAAAATGTCATGATGGATTATATGTATGAAGTGCCTTCGGATGATTCGGTTAAAGTACTTCAGATTACAAAAGAAATTGTAGATAAAAATCTGATTTTAGATGATACTTCAAATGAGGCGACTTCCATTGAAGATAAGCAGGAGAAAAGTGCCTAATGGTTATAAAAAATGTAGAACTTGAGACGGTCTGTGGCGTGACCAGTACCTTTCCGGACAATCAGCTTCCAGAGGTGGCATTTGCCGGAAAGTCCAATGTGGGCAAATCGTCACTGATCAATGCTCTTATGATGCGAAAGTCTTTGGCCAGGACCAGTGCCCAGCCAGGAAAGACCCAGACCATTAATTTTTACAATATCAACAAGGAAATCTATCTGGTGGATTTGCCAGGATATGGCTACGCCAAGGCTTCTGAGAAAGAGCGAGAGGCCTGGGGAGAGATGATTGAGCGCTACCTAAATACCTCAGAAAAGCTTCGAGCTGTATTTTTGCTGGTAGACATTCGTCACGCGCCTTCTGCTAATGACAAGCAGATGTTTGAGTGGATGGCTTATGTGGGATACGACCCTATAGTCATCGCCACCAAGTTGGATAAAATCAAACGCAGTCAGATTGATAAGCAAATCAAGGTGATTCGTCAGGGCTTAGGAGCAGATAAGGATACTATTATTGTTCCTTTTTCCGCAGAGACCAAGCAGGGGCGAGACATTATTTGGGACTTTATGGATCAGGTGATTGAGAATGAAGAAGCATAAAAAGCTATTTGTAGGTACACTCCTTGCCACCATTTTTTTGGTGGCATTTTGCTGTACCTTTTTTATTTACAAAAACAATACAAAAACAGGTGAAAAAAAGGATGATGGCATAACTATTGTGACATCTTTTTATCCTATGTACATCGCTTCCCTAAATATCTGTCAGGATGTAAAAGGGATTACCCTGGAAAATCTCAGCGAGCCGGAGACCGGTTGCTTACACGACTATCAGTTGACTCCGGAAGATATGAAACTGCTGCAATCGGCAGATGTTTTCGTGGTCAATGGCGGTGGTATCGAGGAGTTTCTTACTGAGGTGGCAAAAGAGTGCCCAAACCTTACCATTATCGATGCCAGCGAAGGGATAGATCTGATTGAGGACAATGCCCATGTTTGGATGAGTATTCCTTCTCATAAAAAACAGATTGAAAATATTGCTGCTGGACTTATAAAAGTAGATCAGGCCAACCAGTCATCCTATGAAAAAAATAGAGATAGTTATCTAAAAAAAATTGGCGAGCTTGAAGATATGGAAAAAGAACTTGCAGAGAGGATTTCTAATGATGATTCTGTCGTGATTTTTCAGGAGGCCTACGCCTATTTTGCCAGGGATTTTGGTTTGAGCGTGGCTTATACCATGGATTTGGATGAGGAAAGACAAATCAGTGCCGGGGAAGTTTCCGACGTTATATCAGCCATTGATGAAAGTGAATGCGGACTTATTATTGCAGACGAGCTGTATGGAAAAGAGATGGCTGAACTTGTTACGAACCAGACTACCGCCCAGGTGATTTATGTAGATACCATGGTGCGGGGAGATTACAAGGCAGACTCTTATCTTTTAAAGATGCGCCAAAATATTCAATCTGTCGCATCATATTACGGAGTGAACATGTCTTGATCATATCCTTATTTGAGATGATGTATTCTTTAATTGCAAGGATTTTGTCTAAGTTATAAATTTTATGCAAATTTTAGGGAAAAACAGGAGAAAAAGATGCAAAAATTAATTAAACCTTGTGGTTTTCATTGCATAAAAATGAAAAATATCGGAGTCTCATTTGGAGATACGGTAGTGCTTGAAAATATCAACCTGCATATACATTGTGGAAGTTTGACGGCCATCATCGGAAGAAATGGTGCGGGAAAATCTACTCTTTTAAAGGCAATTTTGGGAGATATTCCCCACAGCGGTGAGATTTTTTTCTCGGACTCAGAGAATGGTCAAATGAAAAAAATGCGAATAGGCTATGTGCCGCAGTCTCTTAATCTTGAGCCGAATTCTCCCATGAATGTCTATGATTTGATAGCAAGTTATCGTTATCGTTTCCCGATTTTTTTGAGAAGCAAAGAGGTATATGGCCAAATCAAGGAAGCCTTAGCTGAGTTTGAAGCGGATTATCTCATTGACCAGCCGGTAGGAAAACTTTCTGGTGGAGAGCTGCAACGAGTACTTTTATCCATGGCAGTGATGGACCAGCCCAATTTACTTTTGTTAGATGAGCCGGTTTCCGGTATAGATAAAAATGGCATGGACCTTTTTTACGAGAAGATGGATTATCTTCGAAAGAATTATGACATGGCAATTATTGTGATTTCTCACGATTTGGATTATGTGGCCAAGTATGCAGACAAGGTAGTTTTGGTGGACAAAACGGTACTTGCGGATGGAAGCGTCCGTGAAGTGTTTGAAAGCGATGCTTTTTATTCTGTATTCGGCAAATCTACTTATGCTTACGGCAAGCATGCCGGACATGTCCGCGCCATCAAGGAAAAAGATGAGCCTTACGTGGCTTCCTACAAGGGAAAAAAAGATGACACTTATGATGTGGCCAGTAAGGACAAAGAAGATGACACTTGTGATGCGGCCAGCAAGGACAAAGAAGATGCGAAAAAGGAGGCAAAATGACGGGATATCTAAACGAATTATTTCAATATGATTTTATGAGAAGAGCCTTTCTTGCAATCTTAATTATTACGCCTCTTCTTGGCATTTTAGGAACCATGATTGTCCACAAAAAAATGGCCTATTTTTCTGATGCGCTAGGCCACTCGGCCTTGACTGGAATTGCTATTGGCCTTGTATGTGGCATATCAGATACCAATATTTCCATGATTTTGTTTGCTATCTTGTTTGCCTTTTTACTCAATCAGATCAACCGGAAAAATTTGGCGGCAACAGATACCATTATCTCTGTTTTTGCCAGCTGTTCTACGGCTATCGGTCTGGCGATTTTATCCATGGGAGGCAATTTTAGCAAATATTCAGCGATCTTGGTGGGGGATATTCTTAGCATTACCAAAAAAGAAATTATCTATCTTTTGGTTATTTTTGCAGTCACTATTGTATTTTGGTGCCTGGCTATCAACAAGCTAAATGCCATCAGTATACATGCTTCCTTGGCAAAAAGCCGCAACATTTCTGTTCGTTTGATAGAAGATATTTTTGCAATCATCATTGCACTTATTGTGACACTTTCAATAAAGTGGATCGGAATTATGTTAATAAATGCCCTTTTGATTTTGCCGGCAGCAGCGAGCAGAAATATTTCAGAAAATATGCAGGAATATCATGCCTATGCTATTATTTTTAGCCTGTTTTCTGGTATTATAGGCCTGCTTGTAAGTTATTTTACAAATGTTGCCACGGGGCCTATGATCGTAATTATCGCTTCGATTATTTATTTTGCCACTTATTTGTATGGCAAAAAAATCCGCTAGATACAGATTGTATGCAAATAAAAACTTGCACTTTTTTTGAAAACTTGTTATAAAATTAACGAGGGTTAGATTAACCTAACCCGTGCAACATTAATTCATTTTAGAAAATAGGAGGAATGAACAATGGTAGAAATGAAAGAATGGGACGGATTTGAAGGAAGACTCTGGAAAGAGGAAATCAACGTTCGTCAGTTCATTCAGGACAACTATACACCATATGATGGTGATGAGAATTTCTTGGTTGGACCTACAGAAGCAACAGACAAACTTTGGGGTGCACTCCAGAAATTACAAAAAGAAGAGCGTGCCAAAGGCGGAGTTCTTGATATGGAGACAAAGGTAGTTTCAGGTTTGACAGCTTATGGACCTGGATATATCGATGAATCCCTCAAGGATTTGGAGACTGTTGTAGGTTTACAGACAGACAAGCCATTAAAAAGAGCTTTTATGCCATATGGTGGAATCAAGATGGCTGTACAGGCTTGCGAGACTTACGGATATGAAGTTGATCCACAGATCAAGGAGATTTTCACAAAGTATCACAAGACTCACAATACAGCAGTATTTGATGCATACACTCCAGAGATGTTGAAGGCTCGTCACAACAAGATTATGACAGGTCTTCCAGATACATACGGACGTGGACGTATCGTTGGTGATTATCGTAGAGTTGCTCTTTACGGAATTGATCATTTGATCGCCTGCAAGAAAGCTGACAAGGCAAAATGCGGAAGCGGAAGCATGAAGGGTGAAGTTATTCGTCTTCGTGAGGAAATCGCAGAGCAGATTCGTTCTCTTGAAGGAATGAAGGAGATGGCAGCTGTATACGGATATGATATTTCTAAGCCAGCACAGAACGCTAGAGAAGCAATCCAGTGGTTATACTTCGGTTATCTTGCTGCTATCAAGACTCAGAACGGTGCAGCTATGTCTGTAGGTCGTGTGTCTACTTTCCTTGACATCTACTTCCAGAGAGATTTGGAAAAAGGAATTATTACAGAAGAAGAAATTCAGGAGCTTGTTGACCACTTTACCATGAAACTTCGTATGGTTAAGTTCGCAAGAATCCCTTCATACAACCAGCTCTTCTCAGGAGATCCAGTTTGGGCAACTCTTGATGTAGCAGGTACAGGTGTTGATGGACGTTCTATGGTTACAAAGACAGACTTCCGTTTCTTACATACATTAGAGAATATGGGACCAGCTCCAGAGCCAAACCTTACTGTATTATATTCTTCATCTCTTCCAGAGAACTTCAAAAAATATGCATCAAAGATTTCTATTGAAACAAGTTCTGTTCAGTACGAAAATGATGACGCTATGAAGCCAGTATGGGGCGATGATTACGCAATCTGCTGCTGTGTATCTGCTACACAGACAGGTAAAGAGATGCAGTTCTTCGGAGCAAGAGCCAACCTTGCAAAATGTTTGCTTTACGCAATCAACGGTGGTATTGATGAGAAGACTGGTGATCAGGTAGGACCAAAATATCGTCCAATCACTTCAGAGTACTTGGATTACGATGAGGTTATGGAGCGTTATGATGACATGATGGAATGGTTAGCTGACCTCTATGTAAATACCTTGAACCTGATTCAGTATATGCATGACAAATACTACTATGAAGCAGCAGAGCTTGCTCTTATGGATACCAACTTGGAGAGAACTTTTGCAACAGGTATTGCTGGATTTTCACACGTTATCGATTCACTTTCTGCAATCAAGTATGCAAAGGTAAAAGTTATCCGTGATGAGAATGGTCTTGCAAAAGACTACGAAATCGAGGGAGACTTCCCTAGATACGGAAATGATGATGACCGCGCAGATGAGATCGGTGTATGGCTTCTTGGAACTTTCATGGACAAGATCAAGAGACATCATACCTATCGTAGAAGTGTGCCTACCACATCTATCCTTACTATCACTTCAAATGTTGTTTATGGTAAGGCTACAGGATCTATGCCTGATGGACGTAAAGCAGGTGAGCCACTTTCTCCTGGTGCAAACCCAAGTTACGGCGCAGAGAAAAATGGTCTTCTTGCATCACTTAACTCGCTTACAAAATTGCCTTATGAGTGGGCATTGGATGGTATTTCAAATACTCAGACCATCAACCCAGGCGCACTTGGCAATAACGAAGCTGAGCGAGTTGACAACCTTGTTCAGGTTATGGATGGTTACTTCGATCAGGGAGCACATCATTTGAATGTCAATGTATTTGGTAAGGAAAAACTTATTGACGCTATGGAGCATCCAGAGAAGGAAGAGTATGCAAACTTCACTATCCGTGTTTCTGGATACGCTGTTAAGTTCATCGACTTGACCAAGGAACAGCAGATGGACGTTATCGCTAGAACCTGCCACGATCATATGTAATTTATAAAAGTAGCAGGGAAAGTTGCAAATATCCCCCGCTTCTTGCAAGAAAT
>CAVIOJ010000127.1:0-11837 GCA_963644225.1 Lachnospiraceae bacterium
AGACTATATTAAACGAAAACAAATCATACGTCAAGTACTTTTTTAAACTTTTTTCGTTTTTTTATTTTTAATCCTCATATCCATTTGGATTATTTTTTTGCCATCTCCAAGAATCAGCACACATCTCTTTGATTCCGTACTGTGCTGTCCATCCCAACTCATTTTTTGCCTTGGTAGCATCTGAGTAGCATGTCGCAATATCTCCAGGTCTTCTGTCTTTTATAACATATGGAATCTTTACTCCAGTTGCTTCCTCAAAGTTCTTTACAATATCAAGAACGCTGTAACCAACGCCGGTTCCCAAGTTATATACACAAAGACCAGCTTTTTCTTCGATTTTCTTTAGAGCTTTTACATGTCCAATAGCCAAATCAACAACATGGATATAATCTCTTACGCCTGTACCGTCTGGTGTGTCATAATCATCGCCAAAAACGCCAAGTTCTTTTAACTTGCCAACAGCAACCTGAGTAATGTATGGCATAAGATTGTTTGGAATACCATTTGGATTTTCTCCCATGGTTCCGCTTGGATGAGCACCAATCGGATTGAAATAACGAAGCAAAATAACATTCCACTCTGGATCTGCTTTTTGCATATCAGAAAGGATCTGCTCTAACATAGACTTTGTCCAGCCATAAGGATTGGTACACTGTCCCTTTGGGCACTCCTCAGTAATCGGAATCTGTGCAGGATTTCCATAAACTGTTGCAGAAGAAGAAAAAATGATATTTTTCACTCCATGATTTCTCATGACATCCACAAGAGTCAAAGTACCTGCAATATTATTTTCATAATATTCCCATGGCTTAGCTACAGATTCGCCAACTGCCTTTAAACCAGCAAAGTGAATACAGCTGTCGATATCTTCTTTTTCCATGATTTCATTTAAAATCTCACGGTCAAGAATATCTCCTTTATAAAAAGTAACTTCTTTTCCTGTAATTGCCTTTACACGTTCCAAAGATTTTTCGCTGGAATTTGATAAGTTATCAAGAACAACAACATCGTATCCTGCCTGCTGTAATTCGATGCAGGTATGACTTCCAATGTAACCAGCTCCACCCGTAACTAAAATTGCCATTTTACTCCTCCTAATTCATCATTTCTGAAACAATAATTTAAATCAATGCTCCATACATTTTAATAGAAAGTCACTCTCTTTCTACCTAAGCATATTGTAACATATTTCCTTTTGCAAGAAAACTATTTTATCGAATTTAGTTTCTTTATGATTTGGCTCCCAAGACATTGTTAAAATCCACCGCAGTGCGATACTCGTGAAGTTTTTTATCATCCAAAAACGAGTTTTTCTATAAAAAAAGGACTCCGATTACCGGAGTCCCTGTCATACTATGCTAATTTTGTCTTAGCTAATTCAACTAATTCAGCAAATGCTGCTGCGTCGTTTACTGCCAACTCAGCTAACATCTTACGGTTCATCTCAACACCAGCGAGTTTCAAACCATACATGAACTTGCTGTATGAAAGACCATTGATTCTTGCTGCAGCGTTGATACGAGCGATCCAGAGCTGACGCATCTGTCTCTTTCTCTGCTTTCTACCTGCATAAGAGCTTGTAAGTGCTCTCATAACTGACTGCTTTGCTACACGATACTGCTTAGATCTAGCTCCTCTGTAGCCTTTAGCCATCTTTAATACTCTATTATGCTTCTTTTTAGCGTTCATTCCGCCTTTAATTCTTGCCATTTTGTAATCCTCCTTAACCTACTTCTTAGCTATAAGGTAAAACCTTCTTCATGTTCTTAATGTTTGATGCATCTGTCATAGCTGCTTTTCTAAGATTTCTTTTTCTCTTAGTAGTCTTTTTGGTTAAGATATGGCTCTTGTAAGCTTTGTTTCTCTTAAGCTTTCCTGTTCCTGTTGTAGAAAAACGCTTTGCAGCTGCTCTTTTTGTCTTAATTTTTGGCATGTTATTTTCCTCCTTAAATTATCTCTTCTCTGCCAACACCATGCTGATGCTTCTGCCTTCTTGCTTTGGTGCTTTCTCCACCACTGCCATCTCCTCAACTTCTTTTGCGAAGTCATCAAGGATATGTCTGCTTTGAGCAATATGTGCCATCTCACGACCACGGAATCGAAGTGTGATTTTAACTTTGTTTCCTTTTGAAAGGAATTTCTTGGCAGCATTGACCTTAGTGTTTAAATCGTTTGTATCAATGTTTGGTGACAAACGAATTTCCTTGATTTCTACTGTCTTCTGCTTTTTCTTAGCCTCTTTTTCCTTGCGTGCAAGCTCATAGCGGTATTTACCGTAATCAATAATCTTGCAAACAGGTGGCTTAGCATTTGGTGAAACCTTAACCAAGTCAAGTTCTGCTTCATCTGCTAATTTCTGTGCTTCTCTCGCTGACATAATGCCAAGCTGTTCTCCGTTAGAACCAATCAGGCGAACTTCTTTGTCTCTGATTTGTCCGTTAATCATTAAATCGTTAATGGTTTTTACCTCCAATAAGAAAATAAAAAAGTGGATAGACAGACTATCCACAATCAAACTCACGAAACTATAAAAGTCGGAATATTAACACTGAGTCACTCATGTGCTCAGGTGAGAGTGGATACTCTACTTTGTTTTCACAACGCATATAATCTACCACACTATTACTTATGACGTCAAGACTTTTTTTATTTTTTCTTCACCAACATTTTGATCTATCGCGTCACAGGCGTCCTTGAACATTTTTCCAAACTCACCGGAAGACTCCCTTCTTCTCGTATACCAAAATAGATGTCCAGATCCAGAATCTTCGGAACCGGAATATTCAACTCCTGTAACTTTAAAATAGCCATCCAATCCAATCATACCGATTCCTCCTTTGTAAGGTCAATTATCAAGCTGTTAAAGTTGTCCCTATCTATCCTTTGTACTTGGCAAGATTATATCATCTTTTTAGTGGTTGTTCAAGTCGCAAAACACTATATGTTGTAGTATTGTCTTTATTCCTCCTCTTCGCCAACTGCCCAAATAGGCTGAAATCTTCTGCTCTTCCAGCTTACGCCTTCTAATTTTGCGGCAGCAATGGCTTCCTTACAGAAAGTGTCCTGGGCTCCGATGCTTTGTTTGCCCCTTCTGCTTTGTCTTTCATAGTTGCCATCTTTTTGCATATGATATGCCTTTAGATTGTCGCGAAGCAAAACATCTAAGATATGTTTGATATTTTCTTTAATCTCATCATCTTCAACTGGGAAGACAATTTCCACGCGGCGATCCAAGTTTCTTGGCATCCAGTCTGCGCTTCCCATATATATGTCTTCAGCGCCATTGTTATAGAAATAAAAAATTCGACTGTGCTCCAAGAATGTACCGACAATTGAAGACACATGGATATGATCACTGACTCCCGGGATTCCGGCACGAAGACAGCATATTCCGCGGATTACCAAGTATACTTCTACACCAGCCTGGGAAGCCTCATAAAGATTCTCAATAATTTCCTTGTCACAAAGAGAATTCATCTTGGCCACAATATATGCAGTCTTCCCCTCTTTTGCATGCAGGATTTCTCTTTGTATCAGAGAAAGAAAACGATCTCTCAACCAAATCGGCGCAACAGCAAGCTTGTTCCATTTTGCTGGTTCTGAATAACCGGAAAGCATATTAAATACCGCTGTCGCATCCTCCCCATAATTTTCATCGCAGGTAAAAATTCCACAGTCTGTATAGAGTTTTGCAGTAGAATCATTATAATTTCCTGTTCCCAAATGAACGTACCTGGTGATTCCATTGTCCTCACGTCTTACCACAAGAGCAATTTTGCAGTGAGTCTTTAAGCCTACTAAACCATAGATAACATGGCATCCAGCTTTTTCCAACTTTTGAGCCCAGACAATATTGTTTTCCTCATCAAAACGAGCCTTAAGCTCAACCAATACTGTAACCTGTTTGCCATTTTCGGCAGCTCTTGCCAAGGCGGCAATAATCGGTGAATTACCACTAACACGATACAAGGTCTGCTTGATTGCAAGAACATTTTCGTCAGTTGCAGCCTGTTTAATAAAATCAACAACAGGATCAAAAGTCTCATAAGGATGTGTCAGGAAAATATCACCCTTTTTAATTTCATCAAATATGTTGGTGTCTCTATGAATTCTAGGATTGCTTTGTGGTACAAAACCAACTTCCCGCAAATCATCACAACCAGACAAGCCATACATCTTCATAAGGAATGTAAGGTCAATCGGGCCATTGATAGCATAGATATCTTTTTTGCTGACAGACAACTGCTTGGCCAGTTCCTCTAAAAGTCTAGGGTCTGCCTTGGCATCAATTTCAAGACGAATAACTTCGCCCCATTGTCTTTTTACCAACTGTTTTTGAATTTCTTTTAACAAATCGGCAGCTTCGTCTTCATCAAAAGAGAGATCGGCATTTCGCATGATACGATAAGGATGTGCACATACGACATCATAGTTCAAAAAGAGCTTGTCCATATTTTTTTCTATGATTTGTTCGAGCAAAATAAAGGTAAATCTATTTTTTTCATTTCCAGGTATCTGAATCAAACGAGGCAAACCAGACGGAACCTGTACAGTAGCAAATTCCAATTTTTGCCTGCTTCCCTGCTGTAATTTAGAATCTGGATTCTTTGACTTGATAAGAGCTGCGATATTTAATGACTTATTGCGAACAAGTGGAAAAGGTCTTGAAGCATCTACAGCCATAGGTGTAAGCACCGGATAAATCTGCTCCATAAAGTATTTGTCTACAAAGTCTTTTTGTTCTTTATTTAGGTCTTCATAGGAGTCCATAATATGAATGCCACTATTTTTTAAAATAGGCATCAAAGATCTATTAAAAATATTATATTGCTTTTCTACCAGGTCATGGACTTCTTCGCCTATTTTTGACAGCTGCTCTGTCGGTGTCATGCCAGCAATATCTTTTTTCTTGTATCCAGCATGTTCCATGTCTTTTAGAGAAGCCACGCGCACCATAAAAAATTCATCTAAGTTCGAAGATGTAATGCTGACAAATTTTAAACGATCTAAAATCGGAATATTTTTATCCTTTGCTTCATTTAATACGCGATGTTCAAATTTTACCCAGCTCAACTCTCTGTTGTCATAATACTCTGGCTTTTTTAAATCTATATTTTTTCCCATAAAACCATCTCCTCTACTCAAATACTCGCAGTTCCTTTAGAATCGGACGAATGGAGAAAACACTCTCAAAGAAATCCGCTTTTTCCTCAAACATACCTTTTTCAAGAGCAATAGAATCCGTCGCTTCAATTGTAATGTTGAGATATCTATCCCTGATATTCATACGAATATTCTTAAACTTTTGCTTGTGACTTCGATCCAAGGCATTGGCAACTTTTAAAATCGCAAGCATTTTTATGATAGTCATATATTCCTCTACGCTAAAGCGATCGGCATAGTTTTCATATGGCTCCAAGGCTTTTCTGTTTAAAGAAACGACTGTCGCCACCATTTGTCTCTCCTTGTGAGATAAGCCCAAAATCTCGGATGACATAATTATGGTATAAGAGCATGTGGCGGCATCCGAAATGCTGATATATTTTCCACAATCATGAAGTATGGCAACCAGGCGCATAAGAAGTCGCATTCTCTTATCCATGCCGTGATATTTTTTCGTCACATCAAAAATCTGAGTGGAAATCTTATCCAAAGCCTTCAGATGCGGCTGGTAGGAACCATAACGCTTTGCAATAGACCATGCAGCTGTCAAAATATCCGACTCAAAATCATGCTCCACATCTAAGACTTTACCTGAAGAAAAATAATGATATGCCATACCTTCATTAACCGAAAGTCCTGGAATGTAGACATATTTTGCCGAAAGTTTATCTGCAATAGCCTGATGCAGCATCAAAAACGGCTCAATCAATTCCTCGTGATCATTTAAAATGTTGTAATCGCTGGCGATATTATGAAGAGTCTTGGTCTTCATGCGATTTAACATTGTACTAAATTCCTCGGTCTCTATTGGTTTTTTTGTCAAATCAGGATTGATTTGATTCATCAAAGAGAAAACATGATCGCCAAGAATAATCAGATACTTTAAGTCAATATCCTGCAAATACATGGTAAGAAAGGTATCCAACTCCTTGTACATCATCTGGGCAATCTGCTCTTTGTGATTGGCCATATAAGAGATACGTTTCATATTCTCACTCATGGTAACCGTTCCAAGCATAATGTGTTGGGTTGTTTTTATCTTTCCATGATAAAAAAGTGTAATCTGTATGCTGGCACCGCCAATATCAACTACAGCCGCGCTATCAGAAACCATGGCATCAAACCCCTCCTGAGAAGCCACTGCCCGATAACTGATGAAACGATGCTCAGAATTGCTAAGAGGCAAAACCTGCATTTTCGTATGCAATTTTATCTGTTCTATAACAAACAGACGATTTTTTGCTGCCGAAAAAGTAGAACCCGCATAAACCTGGTAATCCTTGATTCGATACATTTGCAAAGTTTTATTCATATCCACCAATACTTTGCAAATACGCATGATGGTTTCTTTTTTTATGTTGCCATCACTATATATATCCTGGGCCGTATCGATTGGAGTACGAAGACAGTCAAGTTCTTTTAATTTATGGTCTGCTGTTGTCTGAAAAACTTTTAAAATAATCTCATATGAGCCAATATATATGGATGCATATAATTTCATATTTTCCCCCTCTTTTTCTTATCAAGGATTAGATCACGGCATTTAAAAAATGCAATTATAAATTTTTGTCATTTAGCAAAAGACGATTACAAATTTTTCCATTTTATAAAATGCAATTACAAATCTTCATTTTCACAAGCCTTGTAATTTCCAAGAATTCTAAAAGATGTCGTTTCCTCTTTTAGGCCTCGAAGCGCATCAATTACAGCAGCTTGTGTTAAATTGCCCTCAAAATCAATAAAGAACTGATATCCCCATTTTCCGCCCTTACTTGGTCTTGATTCAATACGGCTTAAGTTGATGCCATTAAAAATAAAATGGGACATGGCACGATACAAAGCTCCGGCCTCATCATCTGGCAGTTCGAAACAAAGACTGACTTTGTTGGCATCCTGCAAATAAGTTTTTTCCTTTGCAACGATGATAAATCTGGTCTGATTTTCCTTATTGTCCTGAATTGCTTCATCCAAAACACTCAAATCGTAGATAGCAGCATTTTGAATCCCAGCGATTGCCGCCTGCGATTTATCACCTTCGTTTTTAACTTTTTGAGCTGCCATAGCAGTATTTTTTACAGCCTTACTCTCCATATTGTCATGAGCATCAATATAATCAGAACACTGCATGAGAGCTTGTGGATGAGAATAGACTGTTTTGATATCTGAAATATCGGCTCCCTTAATTCCAAGCAAAGCATGATCGATACTAAGAATCTGCTCACCCACAATGGCCACATCATACTCTACTAGCAAGTCATAATTTTCAGCCACAATTCCAGCAGAAGAATTCTCGATTGGCAAAACTGCAAAATCAATATGATCTGTCTGAATAGCTTCCATGGCATCACGCCAGGTTTTAACTGCCTGTCCCTGACAGTCCGGGCCAAAGAACTGCTTCATTGCCATCTGGGCATAAGCTCCTTCTACGCCCTGATAGACTATGCGAGCATTTTTTGTGTCTAAATGCTCTACTTTTTTGAATTCAATCTCCTCCATGCGGCCGCAGGCAGCAAGCATGCGATATTGTTTTTTTCTACTGGTAGACATGATTTGCTCAAAAAGTTCCACCACGCCCTGTTTTAAAAATTCATCCGGCACTAACTCTGCTAGTGTCTTTAATTTTTCATCTTCTCTTTTTTTATCGTAGACATTTTTATTGTTGGCGATCTTGTATTCTGCCACCTCAGAAGCAAGTCCCATTCGCTTTTCATACAAAGAGACAATCTCTCGGTCGATGGCATCAATTTCTACCCTGATGTCCTTCAAATCTTTCATAAACAACCTTTCTGTGCTATCTTAAACGCATTATGTATTTAACCTATTTATTTTATGTCAAATGCCTGTAAAATCAAAGAGGGATAACTGATTCGATTCCGGCAAATCCGAAATAATATCCAAATCACTCATCAAATCTACAATAGTCTTGCTGACTTTTCCTCGCTCCCGCAAATCATCCTTTGACAAGAATTTACCATCTTTTGCAGCAATTGCCAAAGATTCTGCCGCTTTATCTCCCATTCCGTCAATGGAACTAAAAGGCGGAAGGAGCTTGCCATCAATAATTTGAAAATATCTGGCATCGGAACGATATAAATCCAAAGGTAAAAATTCAAATCCTCTGGCATACATTTCCTGAACAATACGCATATCACGCAAAGTTCCCTCTTCTTTTGCAGAAAGCTTTTCCTTTTTTTGATATTCCCTAATGTAGTATTCTAATTTTTCCTTGCCAAGACACATAAGCTCGTAACTAAAGGATGTGGCTCGAATACTAAAGAAGGCCGCATAATATGCCAAGGGATAAAAGACCTTACAATAGGCAATACGCCAAGCCATCATAACATAGGCAGCCGCATGGGCCTTTGGAAACATATACTTAATTTTTTCACAGGAACCGATGTACCACTCTGGAACACCATGCTCACGCATATCTGCCTTGTACTGTTCCCACTTTGCTTCCTTTCCTTTGGCAATGATACCCTTTCTGGTAGATTCCATGATTTTAAATGATTCCTCACTATCAAGTCCCATATGAATCAAATAGGTCATGATATCATCACGTGTACAAATACAGGTAGAAATGGTAGCTGTGCCTTCTTCGATCAATGTCTGGGCATTGCCAAGCCATACGTCCGTACCATGAGAAAGACCAGAGATTCGGATCAAATCCGTAAACTCCTGTGGTTTTGCATCCCGAAGCATTCCCATGGCAAAGTCTGTTCCAAACTCAGGAATTCCAAGAGTTCCCATAGGACATCCCATCAACTCTTCCGAGGTAACACCCAAGGCGGATGTGTCTTTAAACAAAGACATAACGGTCTTGTCATCCAAAGGAATCTCCTGGGCATTTAGACCTGTCAAATCTTCGAGCATACGAATCATGGTAGGATCATCGTGTCCGAGAATATCAAGTTTTAGAAGGTTGGCATCAATAGAGTGATAATCAAAGTGGGTCGTAATAATATCTGATGTCATATCATTGGCCGGATGCTGCACCGGAGTAAATGAAAAAATATCCTCTCCCACCGGCAAAACTATGATACCACCCGGATGCTGTCCTGTGGTTCTTCTGACGCCAACACAGCCGGCAACGATACGGTTGATCTCGCAAGTACGCTTATGTATACCGCGCTCCTCGTAATAGTTTTTGATATAACCAAAAGCAGTTTTATCAGCCAAGGTTCCAATAGTTCCGGCCTTAAAAGTCTGCCCCTCACCAAAAATAACTTCTGTATACTTGTGGGCCTTACTCTGATAGTCTCCAGAAAAGTTCAAGTCAATATCCGGCTCTTTGTTTCCCTTAAATCCAAGGAATGTCTCAAAAGGAATATCAAATCCTTCTTTCTTTAGATCCTTGCCGCAAACCGGACACTTACGGTCAGGCATATCGCATCCCGCTCTTCCGGAAAATGCCTTCACTTCCTCAGAATCAAAATCCACAAAATGACAATATTCACAAAGGTAGTGCGCGCTAAGGGGATTAACCTCCGTAATACCAGCCATGGTAGCAACAAATGACGAACCAACTGATCCTCTCGATCCAACCAAATAGCCATCTTCATTGGATTTCCACACAAGCTTCTGGGCAATAATATACATAACCGCATATCCATTACCAATGATAGACTTTAGCTCTCTCTCCAATCGCTCCACAACAACTTCAGGAAGATCGTCCCCGTAAGTCGCATGAGCCCTGTCGTAGCAAATTTTACGCAGCATGCCATCTGAATTTTCAATAACTGGCGGGCATTTGTCTGGGCGAACCGGAGCAATCGGTTCACACATATCTGCTATAAGATTGGTATTGGTAATGACAACCTCTGTAGCCTTAGCACTTCCCAGATAAGAAAACTCCTCTAGCATCTCCTCCGTGGTTCGAAGAAAAAGCGGTGCCTGATCGTCTGCATCATCAAAACCTTTTCCTGCCATAATGATGCGGCGGTATACCTCATCCTGTGGGTCCAAAAAGTGAACATCGCAGGTAGCTACAACAGGCTTTTTAAAAGTCTCACCCAACTTTACAATATAGCGGTTAATATTACGCAAATCTTCTTCGGAATTTACCAGTCCATCATCTTTTCGAAGCATAAATGCATTGTTGCCGATTGGCTGTATCTCCAAATAGTCATAAAACTGTGCAATTCTTGTTATTTCTTCTTCCGGTCTGCTATTTAAAATAGCCCGGTATAACTCTCCCGCCTCACAGGCAGAGCCAATAATCAAGCCTTCCCTGTATTTTTGCAGCTGACTCTTTGGAATCTTCGGTCTTCTGTTGAAATACTGCAAGTGTGACATGGAAACCAAACGATACAAATTGATTCTTCCAATATCATTTTTTGCAATAACAATACAGTGGTAAGAAACCATCTTTCGAATAGCTTCTTCAGATGCTGCTCCCTCTCGGTTGACATCATCTAAGTTTTCAAAACCGCGCTCTCTTAGCATGTCCAAGAATTTTACAAAGATATGGGCAGTACACTCTGCATCGTCTACAGCCCTGTGATGGTGTTCCAAAGAAACTCCCAAAGCTTTTGAAACATTTTTTAATGTAAATTTATTTAAGGATGGCAAAAGAAAACGCGATAGTGCCACCGTATCCACATAGGTAAATTCTGACGGCAGGCCCAATTTTTGACAATTGGAAACTATGAAACTCATATCAAAGTCTGCATTGTGGGCCACCATAATGGCATCTTTACAAAATTCCATAAATCGCGGAAGAATATCCTCGATATAAGGCGCATCAATCACATCCTCATCTCGAATGGATGTAAGTTCAGTAATTCGAAATGGAATAGGTTCCTTGGGATTGACAAATTCTGAAAACCTGTCGACAATCTGTCCATTTTGCACCTTTACAGCGCCAATCTCAATGATATTGTTATTTATCGCATGAAAACCTGTGGTCTCCAAGTCAAATACTACATAGGTATCTCCAAGCGATTGACCCTTGGAATTGGTGACAATTCCCTTGGTATCATCCACAAGATATATTTCGCAACCATATAAAACCTTGAAATCAGAATCTTTCGGCAAATCCCAAAGTGCATGCATGGCATCTGGGAAAGCTTGAACAGCACCATGATCCGTAATTGCAATGGCCTTATGTCCCCAGGATGCAGCTCGCTTGATGATATCCTTGACATCAGAAACACCATCCATATCACTCATCTTGGTATGACAATGGAGTTCCACTCTTTTTTCCATGGAGTTATCTACTCGCTTGCTGGTAAAGTCCGGAATACGCATAATGCCATCCACGGAAGTGATCGTCAAATCATTATCAAAGGTGTCATTTTTCGGTGTTCCCTTTACTTTGATAAAAGCGCCATTTTTTATATCTTTGCAAATATCATCTACCTGCTCATTAGCTATAAATATTTTACATACAATGGTATCTGTAAAATCTGTAAGAGTAAAAGAAACAATGGTTCGTTCATTTCGAATCTCTCTTGTCTCCACGTTAATAATCTGACCGTGAATGGCAATATTTCCAATTTCACCTGTCACTTCTGCAAGAGCTAATGTTTCATCATCAAAGTCTCTTCCAAAGATGACATCAGGATTATCCGATCTTTTGAGAGAATAACTTCGTCTGCCACCTGTCTTTGAAAATGATTTCTTTTCGTAATTTCCTCGATTGCTTGCAGATTTCTTTTCCAAAGTTTCCTGCT
>CAVIOJ010000127.1:11847-20255 GCA_963644225.1 Lachnospiraceae bacterium
ATGGGCAATCACTGTATCCTCTAACGTAACTAAGAGATTTCCTTCTGAAAAAGAAAGGTCTGCCTTGTTGAAAATATTAAAAAGAAGAGAACTATAATTATCTATTTCTTCAAATATACTGTCTTTGTAATTTTCATATAATTTTTCCGGTGTATAAAGAGCAGACAAGGAAAACGATTCTATAATGTAAATATCAATATTTGCCCTGGCAAAACACTGCTTTTTGATTTCCTGCTCTAACTTCCAAATCCTGCGTTTTGGCACTAATGATGCACAATGAAGGTAAATACGCATCGCAGTTCTGCTGGGATTTGTACTTACCTTCGTAACAGTTGCCTCCTGTAAAAACTGAGACATATCATGATCTAGTTGTAGTGCTGGAAAAACTTCTGTAAAACTTTTATCCAAAATAAAACTACTCCAAAATAAATTCTATGCTTCCCAATGATCTAATTCATCTTTGAGTGCGGCAAGAAGCTGTCCTTCCGGCATCTTTTTTACCACTTCTCCATGTTTGATCAAAAGGCCTTCTCCTATGCCTCCTGCAACTCCGATATCAGCTTCCTTTGCTTCTCCCGGACCATTTACCACGCAGCCCATCACCGCAACCTTGATATCAAGTGGATAGTCAGACACCAAATCCTCCACCTTATTTGCAAGTGAAATCAAATCAATCTGAGTTCTGCCACAGGTCGGACATGAAACTACTTCTACACCGCCCTTTTTAAGTCCAAGGGTACGCAAGATAAGTTTGGCCGACTTAATTTCCTCAACAGGATCTCCAGTAAGAGAAACTCGTATGGTATCACCAATACCCTGGTGCAAAATAAGTCCCAATCCGATGGAAGACTTTATATTTCCACTCATAAGAGTTCCTGATTCTGTAATACCTACATGTAAAGGATAATTGGTCTTTTCTGAGATTAATTCATGGGCCTTTACGCACATCAAAACATCTGATGACTTGATGCTAATCACCAGGTTGTCATAACCTAAATCCTCAATGATAGAAACCTTATCCAAGGCACTTTCTACAATCCCCTCTGCAGTAACTCCCTGATATTTTTCTACAAGATTTTTTTCAAGAGAACCACTATTTACGCCGACACGAATAGGGATATTTCTCTCTTTTGCCACGTCTACAACAGCCTTGATTCGCTCCTTTGAGCCAATATTTCCAGGATTGATTCGAATTTTATCTGCACCATTTTCCATGGCAGCAATAGCAAGTCTATAATCGAAATGAATATCAGCTACCAAAGGAATTTCAATTTGCTTTTTGATTTCTTTTAAAGCCAATGCCGCATCCATAGTAGGAACAGCACAGCGAATGATATCACAGCCAGCCTTGGTCAGTTTTTGAATCTGAGCGGCGGTGGATGCCACATCTTCCGTCTTTGTATTTGTCATGGATTGAATCAGGATAGGATTCCCTCCTCCAATCACGCGATTTCCGATATGTACTTCTTTTGTATCTGATCTTCCCATAAGAACCTCCTATACAAACAATTTATAAATGTCATTAAACATAACTACCACCATAAGCGCCATAAGAAGCATAAAACCAACGAAGTGAATTTTACCTTCGATTTCATCACTCATTTTCTTTCCTCGAATCCATTCGATGAGATAGAAAAAGAGGCGACCACCATCTAATGCTGGTATCGGGAGCAAGTTCATAACTCCAAGGTTTGCCGACAGCAAAATTGCAATGTTTATCATATTCATGGCCACATAAAAAGCACCAGAGCTCGCTGACTCTTCATAGGTATCTCCAATGGTTTTTACAATACCAACCGGGCCCGACATATCATTGACCGAAAGCTGTCCTGTAAAGAGCATCTTTAGGCTTTCAAAAGTGGCATAAATCTGGTATTTCATCTCGTAGAAACCATAAGACAAGGTCGTAAGTATGCCGCCCTTGGTTCTGCTATAGTCTCCCTGAATTCCCAAAAGATATCTGCCAGCTTCCTCATTGTATCGCGGCGTCAAGGTAACAGTGTTTTCCTGACCATCCCGTAAATAAGTAACCTCCATGGTCTCTCCTGGATGGAAAAAAGAATAAACACTAATCTCCTGGTAAAAATGCACTCTATAATGATTGAGAGCAACAATCTGATCCCCCGTCTCAATTCCTACTTCTTTTGCTGCAGAATCTTCACTAAGACCAGCAACAGTAGGCGTATCATAGCCAATGCATGCAATGAGAATCACGGATAAAACATAGGCTAAGATAAAATTAAAAATCGGACCCGCAGCAACAATAGCCGCCCGTTTCCAAAGAGGCTTGTTGTTGAAAGCTCTGTCACTTTCACTCTGTTCATCTTCGCCTTCCATCATACAGGCTCCGCCGAATGGCAAAAGCTTTAGAGAGTATGTCGTCTCTCCTTTTGTAAAATGTAAAAGTGTAGGCCCCAAGCCAAGGCAAAATTCATTGACACGCACTCCACATTTTTTTGCCAAAATAAAGTGGCCCAGTTCATGAAATATAATAATAAAGCTAAAAATTATAATCGCTAAAATAATGCTCAAATTACCACCGACCCTCTATATATTCGTAGGTTGCCTGTTCTGTCTCTAAAATCTCTTCCAAAGTTGGATTTTCTTTGTAATATATCTCTTGCATGGCACAAGAAATAATCTCTGGGATCTGTAAGAAGGATATCTTTTTATCCAAAAACTTAGCTACAGCTCTCTCGTTGGCAGCATTAAATACGGTAGGCACATTGCCAGCCGCATCCAAGGCGTCGTATGCCAAAGAAAGTCCATAAAAAGTCTCCATATCAGGCCGCTCAAAAGTAAGACTTCCAACAGCAAAAAGATCCAGCTTGTCCGCATAAAGTGTCTTTCTGTCCGGATAAAACAGGGCGTATAAAATAGGCAATCTCATATCAGGAGTTCCCATTTGTCCGATTACTGCTCCATCATCAAACATAACAGCTGAATGAAGTATGCTCTGTGGATGAACCACAACTTCTATCTGAGCTGGAGATACACCGAAAAGCCACTTTGCTTCCATAACCTCCAAGCCTTTGTTTACCATGGTAGCAGAATCAATGGTGATTTTTTTGCCCATAGACCAATTTGGGTGCTTCAAGGCATCCTCTAAAGTAACATTTTCAAGTTCCTCATAGCTTCTTCCTCGGAAAGGACCGCCTGAGGCTGTAAGCAAAATCTTATCGATCTGCTTTGGATTTTCTCCGTGCAAGGATTGGAATATAGCACTATGCTCGCTATCTACCGGCAAAATTGAAACACCATGTTTCTTTGCAAGAGGCATGATAATATGTCCTGCAGTGACCAAAGTTTCTTTATTAGCAAGGGCTATGTCTTTTCCAGCCTCAATCGCCGCAATTGTCGGACGAATCCCAATCATTCCAACAATAGCAGTAACCAAAATATCCGACTCCTTCATGGAAGCAAGTTCAAGCAATCCATCCATTCCAGAAAGAACTAAAATTTCAGTGTCTTTCAGATTTTCTTTTAACTCAAGAGCCTTTTTTTCATCTCCAACTGCTACAAGTAGTGGCTTATATTTTCTAGCCTGCTTTTCAAGCAAAGTGATATTGCTTCCAGCAGAAAGAGCCACGACAGACAATTCATTTGGATTTTGATCAACGATATTTAAAGTTTGGGTTCCAATAGATCCTGTAGAGCCAAGAATTGCTATTTTTTTCATAATATCTCTCCTAAATCACGCAAGATGCCAAGAAATAAATAATCGGTGCAGTAATAATAACACTGTCAAAACGATCCAAAATACCGCCATGTCCTGGTATCAACTTGCCATAATCCTTGATTTCATAATTACGCTTGATTGCAGAAGCCGCCAAGTCTCCAACCATGGAAATCAAAGCTCCCACTGCAGATACACCTGCTAAAAGCCAAATTTCTGTCGTTGTAACGCCTAAGCTTCCTTTGAAAATAAAGACATAAAGCGCTGTCAGAAGTGCAGCTCCTACGACTCCTCCGACGGCTCCCTCAACAGACTTTTTAGGACTTAAAATAGGCGACATCTTATGTTTGCCAAAAAGCATGCCGGCACAGTATGCACAGGTATCACTTCCCCAAGAGCACAAGAAAATCAGCCATACCAAATACTCGCCATGAGAAAGCATTCTCGTCTGATAGATAAATGAGAGCATAATTGCCACATAAAAGAAGGCAAAAAATGCAGCCATAATCTGGTCAGCTTTGTATTTTGGATAAGAAAATACATATACCGCTAAGAGCACAATCAAAAATAGCAAAATTAAAATCATGTCATTTTCAATAAAATGCAAATTCAAATTCACATAATAAAGAAGTGCTGCAATGTATCCGATAAAGCCTGCCAATGATTTTTGAATATCAAAAACACGATAAAGTTCAAACATGCCAATCAAGGATACTGCCATCATTGTTCCAAGTAAAACATATCCTCCAGTTATAATAACAAGAAGAGCAATGGCTACTAAAACGATTCCACTTATAAGTCTTGTCTTAAACATAAAAATTACACCTTCCCATATCTGCGATCTCTGTTTTCATAAGCTTCGATCGCCTTTTTTAACTCCTGTCCGTGAAAATCCGGCCAGGCAACATCAGTAAAATAAAACTCCGTATAGGCTAACTGCCAAAGTAAATAGTTGGACAAACGTTGTTCTCCGCTGGTTCGAATCAGCAAATCCGGATCCGGCAGTTCCTTGGTATCAAGGTAAGAAGAAATCATCTCCTCCGATATCTCGTCTACAGGGATATTTTTTTCAACCACATCCGCACATAATTTTTGAACTGAACGCCTGATTTCATCTCTACTTCCATAATTGATTGCTATGGTAAGATTCAATCCTGTATAAACCTTTGATTCTTCTTCCAAGAGTTTTATCTTTTCTTGCATATCATCGTCTAAGCGAGATATATCTCCAATTACACGCAGACGCATATTATTCTTTTTTGCAGTTCTTAAACAGTTTTTTAAATATTGGTTCAGCAGGTTCATAAGAGCCGCAACCTCATCATCCGGCCGATTCCAATTTTCCGTAGAAAAAGCATAGAGGGTTAAATATTTGACACCCAAATTGTAGATTTCCTCGCACACTACTTCCACATTTTTGGCGCCAGCAGTATGCCCCGCAGTCCTAGGCAGGCCCTTGGCCTTCGCCCATCTGCCATTGCCATCGAGTATTATCGCCACATGTTCTGGAACACCCATAACAAAGCCTCCTTATTATTGCAAAAAAAGGACACCCCACAAGTGTCCCCATTTTGTTATACCGTTAAGATTTCCTGTGTCTTTGTATCAACAGCTTTATCAACCTCAGCTATAAACTTGTCTGTAAGTTTTTGTGCCTGGCCTTCTAAATCTTTGATTTCATCTTCCGATACATCGGCTTCTTTTCCATATTTTTTGAAAGAATCGATTGCATCACGTCTTATGTTGCGGATAGCCACCTTGGCATTTTCACCACACTTTTTGACGTCTTTAGCTAATTCCTTACGTCTTTCCTCAGTAAGTTCAGGGAAAACCAGACGAATGGATTTACCATCATTAGTAGGATTGAGTCCGATGTCTGCAATCAAAATTGCCTTTTCGATATCCTTTAAAATAGATGGTTCCCAAGGCTGGATCTGAATCATTCTGGCCTCTGGAACACTAACATTAGCAACCTGCTGAATAGGTGTTGGAGCGCCATAATACTCTACCATAACCTTGTCGAGCACGTGTGGATTGGCTCTTCCTGCACGGATGGTTGTATATTCATCCAACAGATTGTTGTAAGACTTTTGCATCTTCTCTTCAAATACTTTTAATTTATCGTCCATAATATCCTCCGCTATACGGTAACCTTGGTACCGTTGAAATCACCTGTGATTGCTTTTACAATGCTATTTTCTTCCTGCAATGCAAATACATACATAGGCATATGATTTTCCATACACATAATAGAAGCAGTCAAATCAACAACTGCAAGTTGCTTGTCGATTACTTCCTGAATTGGCAAAACATCATATCTCTTGGCATTTGGATTTACCTTTGGATCACTGTCATATACACCGTCTATAGCTTTTGCAAGCAAGATAACGTCAGCTTCTATTTCAATGGCACGAAGCACTGTTGCAGTATCGGTTGAAAAATAAGGATGTCCTGTGCCTCCCGCGAAAAATACAACTTTGCCTTCTTTAAAGCATTTATTGGCTGCATCCTTTGAAAAAAGTCCAGTAAAGGCGCCACATACAAATGGTGTAAGGACTTCTGTTTCCATGCCAACAAAACGAAAAATCTCTGATACATAAAGGCAGTTCATAACTGTGGCAAGCATACCAATCTGATCCGCCTTGGTACGGTCAATAGTCTCAGAGGTGCGTCCACGCCAAAAGTTTCCTCCACCAATAACTATACCCACCTGGATTTTGTCATCTACAAGCTGCTTTACCTGTTTTGCGACTTCAATACAAGTAGCTTCATCAAAGCCAGTCTTTTTTTCACCAGCCAAAGCTTCACCACTTAATTTTAAAAGAACTCTCTTCATTTTTTACCCTTCTTATGCAAACAAACCTTCAACATCAACATCTGCGTAGCACTGTGAGCAGAATCCCTCGATAACAGCGCCATTGTTAATCTGTACTGAGCGAGACTTGATATTGCCCATAACGACTGCTGAAGTATCTACTACAACAGGTCCCTGTACATCGATATCACCCTTTACAGCACCAGCAATTACAGCAGATGTTGCAGTAATATTTCCGATGATAACAGAACCAACGCCAACTTTTGCAGTACCACTGGTGGTAACTTCGCCTTCTACCTTTGCTGCATCTGCAAAGAATTCAGCTGATGCACTATTTCCATGAACGGTACCTGTAACAACTAACTTGCCATTACATACGATATTACCTTCAATGACACCCTGTACATCTACAGAACCAGCTGTCTCCATGTCACCACGAATAACCATAGCTGGTGTGATAAGTGCTGTCTCTTCTACTGCACCAGCCTGAGGTGCTGCCTGAAATGCAGGTGCTACTGGAGTAGCCTCAACTACGTTTTCCTTAACTGTCTCTTTAGTTTCCATTACTAATTTATCCTCCACTTGTGTATTTTCTTCTTTGATTTCGACGGTCTCATCAGCATCGACACGCTTTGTTACCTGCTCTAATAGACCATCAAGTTTTGATAATTCCGACTCTACATCTATATCTTCATTTAGGGAATCTGTAGTGATCTCTTCCTCGTCAAAATCTTCTGCTCCAGGAACAAGATCATTCACAGCTTCTGAAAAATCATCCTTAAAGTCTTTAAAAAATCCCATTTTCTAATCCTCCAAATTTATTTTTGTATACTAACATGCTGAATCACCGTGGTAGTATCATCTATCGGTAAAATCAAGGCTCCCATCTCCTGTAAGCGCTCGATCATGGTAGGCAATGCCTCCACCGTCGCATTCTTTGCCGTAGCATCGTGCAACAAGACAACCGACGTCTTGTATTTTACCACACCAGACATAACATTTTCAACCAAATCATCCGCCGTATAAGCCGATGTCGTCGCATCTCCACTAGTGACGTTCCAGTCGAAGTAGGTAATATCTAAATCATCCAAATATGTAATGAATTCTGACATATCTGTATTGCTGACTTTGTTGCTGCTTCCCCCAGGGAATCTGTAGTATTTGCACTCAACTCCAGTGGTATCATAGATAAGATTTTGTATCCTTGAAAAATCCTCACCGAAAGCTTCCTTCGAAGCATATACATCACTATATTTGTGAGAGTAGGAATGCATGGCGATAGTGTGGCCTTCATCCACGATGCGCTTATAGGCAGCTAAGGACTGCTCATCCTCTCTTCCATTGACAAAAAAAGTCGCCTTTATACCGTAGTCATCTAATACATCTAGAATCGCATCCGTATTGCCACTCGGGCCATCATCAAAGGTGAGATATACCCTGTGTAAATCCCCCTCTTCTGCCAAGTTGTCTTCATCTGAATTCAAGAGCAAAAGGGTCCCTTCATCTATCTCTTCTTCGGTATCTGATGCCGCAAGCACTTCGTCAACTCCATTTGAAGCACCGGTCAATTCATTAATTTGCTTTTGCAAGGAAACAGTTTTGGCAAGGAGAAATCCGATAATAACAATGGACAAAATCATCCATACACTAATGACCGTAATAATACCTGTTCGTATTCTTTGTACCCTTTTACTTCTGTTTCTTTTCTTTTGAAGCTCTAATTGCTTTTTATCATCCATAAAAGCTTCCTCTTTATATTATTAACAAGACTTTTTCTCCATCATACGTCCAAAATCTCGTCTGATTTTTGATTATATATACACTTTATAATTTTATCATATTGTATATAACTTGCATACAATTTCGCCAAACTTTACCCCTTATCTTACAAAAAAACTGACACCAGAGGTATTGTAA
>CAVIOJ010000128.1:0-18143 GCA_963644225.1 Lachnospiraceae bacterium
CGGATACTTGGATGGATGGTAGGCAGGCGTTTAAATGAACACTTGTATAATTTATCCTTGACTATAATTATACACTTGTTTAGTTTAAAAGCAAGAAAATAATACGAAACAATTATTAAGGATTTATAAACAAAAAATGTTATACTAGTAATCAAGAAATCAAAGAAGCGTTGTTTTATAAAAGTTTTGGATATTTTAGACCATTCTATCAGTTGAAAAATAAAGGAAAGTACATGTCAAAACACAGTGAAATGAACTATAAATTTTCTATCGTAATACCGGCTTACAATGTGGCAGGATTTTTGCCGGAATTGTTGCAAAATCTCTTGGAACAGACCTATGGTAATTTCGAGGTGATCGTGGTGGATGACAAGGCTACCGATGATACAGCTGCCGTGGCTGAGTCTTACTTGCAGGCATTTCGTGGCAAGGGAATCGATTATGTGGTGATACACAAGCCACAAAATGAAGGCCTTTCCATGGCCAGGAATACCGGCATTTCCCACGCGACGGGAGACTACATTCTATTTTTGGATGGGGATGATTCCGTAGAAAAAAATCTTTTGGAGACCTTGGCTGATGCGCTTAGTTTACAGGCTGCCGATTTGGTCTTGTATGGTTATAGTGAGGATTATTATAGGAAAAATACCCTGGATTATCAGGTCCACAAGAAACCAAAAGAAGGATTTTTTACAAAAGCGGACAAGTCACTTTCCGGTGCCTATCCATATATAGTAGAACTTGAACATGAGACCATGTTTGGCTACGCCTGGAACAAGGCCTACCGTCTGGCTTTTTTGCGGGACCATCATCTTGCATTTCAAAAGATTACCCATATCGAGGACATTTTATTTAATATTCAGGTGGCAGACTGCATGGAAAGTTTTCTCTGCCTGCCAAAGGAACTCTACCACTATGCTAATCGTGGGCAAGAGCGCCTGACGGACAAGTATCTGCCTGAGTATTTTCCTTTGCAAAAGACCAGGATTCAAAAGTTTTGCGACATGCAAAAAAGAAAGATGGCTTTAAAAGAGATACCATCTTGGGAGGAATCCTTGTATCAGACTATGGCGGGAGTGTATTTTAGATCCTTTCAGTCTGCGCTGGTTCGCGATATAGAACATGGCATCCCCAAAAAAGAAACCCTTCTTATGGCAAAGAAGGAATTGGAGGGGGACTTGTATCCTTTACTTTCTACTTATCAAAAAGGTGGCGGAAAGTTGAGTCAGATTTTATATGCGCCTTTAGTTCGCGGCGATGTTGAAACAGCATACAACAGAGCAAAAGAAGTCAGTTGGGCGAAAAAACATTTTTCCGGCTTATATGCAAAATTGAAGCAGAGCAGATAGATTTAAAATAAGTACTACTTAGACGAGATTAAATGTGTTATACTTATGGCAATTAGACGGAGGTAGATGATATGACAGAGACGGGTTTATTTATATTTCTTATGATCTTGATTTTGTTGGTAGTGATTGTTGCAGTGGTGGTCGTGGTTTCAGCGGTAGCAGGAGCCAGTGGTGCGATTGCAGGATCAGTACTTGCAGATGATGATGATAGTGATGTTTAGTTGTGCATTAGCACGCTGACAAATTGGATAAGTCATCGGGGGCCACTGCTTTTTGGCGGTGGCCTTTTCTGTTGTCTTAGAGGGAAAGGAAACTTATGAATATAAAACTTATCATAGCTATCCATAAAAACTACCCACTGCCAAGTGATGATATCTATCTTCCACTTCAGATGGGCGCAGAGGGCAAGGAGCCACTTGTCATCGAAGAAAGGACTCTATTAGGAGATAATACTGGAGACCATATCTCTGGAAAAAATGCCAGTTACTGTGAGCTTACCGGTATCTACTGGGCTTGGAAAAATTTGGACGCGGATGCCATCGGTTTGGTCCACTACCGCAGATACTTTACCATGCAGTCCAAATCAGCCTGTAAAAAGGACTGGCGCTCTAGCGTCTTATCCACTCGGGAGGCAGAGGACCTTTTGAAAGAATATGACATCATTCTTCCAAAGAAACGCAAATACTATATTGAGTCTCTCTATTCTCACTATGCCCATACTCTTGATGGCAGCCACTTGGATTTGGCCAGAGAGATTATTCACGAGACTTGCCCGCAGTATGACGATGACTTGGATAAAGTCTACAGACGCACCTGGGGCTATATGTTTAACATGGCTATTTTTAAAAAATCTTATTTTGACGCCTACTGCAGCTGGCTCTTCCCTATTTTGGAGGAGTTAGAAAGACGCATGGAGATGCAATCGGCCACAAAAGACCTCACTGCTTTTGAGGCCAGACTCTACGGCCGAGTCAGTGAAATTCTATTCAATGTCTGGCTGCTTCATATGCAAAATGAGGTCAAGGACCTTCGGTTGAAAGAAGTATCCACTATGCACACAGAGCCCGTCAATTGGCTAAAAAAGGGGACGGCCTTTTTGCAGGCCAAATTTTTTGGGAAAAAATATAAAGCAAGTTTTTAACATGGCCGGAGTTCAAACTTCGACTGAGTTACTTAAATTTTAATCTTGCCGGAAAGGATTTTGGATGAAAGTAAGTATCATCACCGCTTTTTACAAGGGAAATGCATATATGAAGCAGTACTATGAGATGCTGCGGGCCAATCAAAAGAATCTGGAGCCTGGGGATGAGCTCGAAGCCTGGATAGTAAATGACAGCCCGGATGTGGCGGTAGAACTCCCTGCGGGAATCGCCGACTGCAATATTTTTATTCACAATCAGGATAAAAATACGGGGATTCATGGAGCCAGAGTAAAAGGCTTAGAGCTCTGTGGCGGTGATTATGTCATCTTCTTGGATCAGGATGACAGGCTCTGCGATGATGCGGTAGCCACTTTTTTAAAAGAACTTCGTGACTATCAGGCCAAAAAACAACAGGCTATTTCTCTTTTGGGACCTGATTTTTCCAAGACTATGGGAGCGCAGATACAGATGCATCCTTTGATCATCTCAAACGCCGTCATGGAGCAAAAGGATGGCCAGGTTTTCTGGTATCGCACTCCTTATCACAAAAAAAGAGTCTGCGACTACAAGACCTATCTAAATGTGGGCAACCAGATTGTCTCTCCGGGTCAGTGTCTGATTGCAAAAAAAGTCATTCCAGAGGCTTGGAAGAACCATATTTGCAGAAAGAACGGATCCGACGATTTTTACCTTTGGATATTGCTTTTAGCGCAAAATACCCCTTTTATTTATCTGGATTTGCCGCTGTATATCCACACCTATACTGCAAAAAATCTATCTGCGGATTCTAAAAAAATGGATGAATCCACCTTTGAATTTTTGGATTTTTTGGACCAGGATATACCGGAGGGAGTTCCTTTAAAGAAAGATATCGCAAAAATTCGCCGAGTGGTTAACTACAAGGACATTTTCCGAAACGGCTCCAAGGCAAAAAAGATTGTCAGCAGCATGGCCAATCCAGACATTTTTATCTCCAACGTGATTTTTAAATTACGCACAAAAACTCCTTACGGATTTAATCGATAATTGGCCAAATGTCGGTTGATTTTTGGGCATTTTCTCGATAATATATTATAGATATAGATTTTTCCAAATGGAAAGGAATGAACATGAGCAAAGAATTAGCAAAGACTTATGACCCAGCCGGGTTAGAGGACAGACTTTATAAAAAATGGGAGGATGGTGGTTACTTCCATGCCACAGTAGATCGCAGCAAAAAGCCTTTTACTATCGTTATGCCACCACCAAATATCACAGGACAGCTTCACATGGGCCATGCTTTGGACAACACCATGCAGGACATCCTCATCCGTTACAAGCGTATGCAGGGATATTCTGCTCTTTGGCAGCCAGGTACTGACCACGCAGCTATTGCTACCGAGGTAAAAGTTATCGAGCACTTGAAGTCACAGGGCATCGAAAAGGATGACCTGGGTCGTGACGGTTTCCTTGAAAAATGCTGGGACTGGAAGCAGGAGTATGGTACTCGTATTATCAACCAGTTGAAAAAGATGGGTTCATCTGCTGACTGGGAGAGAGAACGTTTTACCATGGATGAGGGCTGCTCAAAGGCTGTAGAGGAAGTTTTTGTAAAACTCTACGAAGAAGGTTACATCTACAAGGGCAACCGTATCATCAACTGGTGTCCGGTATGCCAGACTTCCATCTCTGATGCAGAGGTTGTTCATGAAGAGCAAAAGGGCCATTTTTGGCATATGAAATACGAGATCGTGGGAGAGCCAGGCAGATATGTAGAGTTTGCTACTACTCGTCCTGAGACCATGCTTGGTGATAGCGCTGTTGCGGTAAATCCTGCAGATGATCGTTACAAGGACATCGTGGGCAAGACTGTTATGCTTCCATTTATGAACCGTGAGATTCCAGTTATCGCCGACGAGTATGTTGATATGGAATTTGGTACAGGTGTTGTTAAAATCACACCTGCTCATGACCCTAACGATTTTGAAGTGGGCAAGCGCCACGATTTGCCAGTAATCAATATCTTAAATGACGATGCAACCATCAATGCCAACGGTGGCCAGTTCGAGGGAATGGACCGCTACGAGGCCAGAAAGATTATCGTTACAAAGATGGACGAGATGGGACTTTTGGTAGGAATCGAAGACCATGTCCACAACGTAGGAACTCATGACCGCTGCAAGACCACAGTTGAGCCTATGGTAAAGCCACAGTGGTTTGTTGCCATGGAAGAACTCGCCAAGCCAGCTATCGAGGCTGTTAAAAATGGCGACTTGGAGTTTGTTCCAAAGAATTATGACAAGACTTACCTTCATTGGTTGGAAAATATCCGTGACTGGTGTATCTCAAGACAGCTTTGGTGGGGCCACAGAATTCCTGCCTGGTATTGCCAGGATTGTGGCGAGACTATCGTTGCCAGAACAAAAGATACCCCTTGCACTTGTCCAAAGTGCGGCAGCAAGAACTTAAAACAGGATGAGGATACCTTGGATACATGGTTCTCATCTGCTCTTTGGCCATTTTCTACTTTGGGCTGGCCGGACAATACCGAGGAACTTGATTACTTCTATCCTACAGATGTCTTGGTTACAGGATATGACATTATCTTCTTCTGGGTTATTCGTATGGTATTTTCAGGCTATGCTCATACTGACAAGTCTCCATTCCATACAGTACTTATCCATGGTTTGGTTCGTGATGACCAGGGCCGCAAGATGAGCAAGTCTTTGGGCAATGGTATCGATCCACTCGAAGTTATCGATAAATACGGTGCAGACGCCCTTCGTCTGACTTTGATTACAGGAAATGCTCCTGGAAATGACATGCGTTTCTACTGGGAACGTGTTGAAAATAGCCGCAATTTTGCCAACAAGGTATGGAATGCTTCTCGTTTCATCATGATGAATCTCGAGGGAAGCAGTGTGACAAAGCCTAATGAGAGTGATCTTGCTGTGGCTGATCGCTGGATTTTATCTGCAGTCAATACTCTGACAAAAGATGTGACAGACAACATGGACAAATACGAACTGGGTATCGCCGTACAAAAGGTATACGACTTTATCTGGGATGAGTTCTGCGATTGGTATATCGAGATTGTCAAGCCTCGTATGTATAAAAAGGACGAGGATCCAGTTTCTGCCAATGCAGCTCTTTGGACATTAAAGACTGTACTTACAGATGCACTTAAACTTTTGCATCCATTTATGCCATTTATTACAGAAGAAATCTTCTGCACCCTTCATCCAGAAGAGGAGACCATCATGCTTGCCAACTGGCCAGAATATGATGCCAGCCGCGACTATGCTACAGAGACAGCTTTGATTGACAGAGCCAAGGATGTGGTTCGCGCCATGCGTAATCTTCGCACGGATATGGATGTTCCACCTAGCCGCAAGGCCAAGATTTTCATTACATCCGATGATGAAAAAGTCCTGGCTGATTTCGCAGCTATAGAGGATGCTTATGCTACACTTGCCGGAACTACAGAGATCTTTATCCAGACAGGCAAGGAAGGCATCTCAGAGGATGCAGTTTCCGCTGTGATTCCAGATGCAGTGATTTACGTTCCACTTGAGGACTTGGTTGATTTTGAAAAAGAAAAAGAACGTTTGACCAAGGAAAAAGCAAAGTTGGAAAAGGAACTTGCCAGAAGCAAGGGCATGCTTTCCAATGAAAAATTCCTGAGCAAGGCACCAGCAGACAAGGTGGCTGAGGAAAAGGCCAAGATGGAAAAATACCAGCAGATGATGGATCAGGTCGTAGCCAGACTTGATCAGATGAACAAGTAATAGAGTAGACAAAGGGGCGCTTATGACGGATTTTGGCAAGACTTATTCCAAGCAACCAAAGATTCGTATCGACGAGATGGGGATGCAGGCGACGATTCGCTTTCCATCCCCTGATTTCGGTGAGACTGCGCCCGTCTATGATGAAATACAGCTGCAGCAGCTGCTTCGAGATGCAGGCGTTGTCTATGGAATCCATGAGACGGTGCTTGCATCTATTTGTAAGGAGATTTCCTTTGATACCGATATTACTATCGCTACAGGCAAGGAGCCAATAGCTGGAACAGCGGGATATTTTACCTTCCACTTCAACCAGAATTTTTCAAAAAAGCCGACCATTCGCGAGGATGGCACGGCGGATTTTTACAATATAAAAGTCATCGAAGTGGTTCATGTGGGAGAAGAGATTGCCACTTATTTTCCTGCAGTACACGGGGAAAAGGGAACTACAGTCACTGGACTTGACGTGGTGCCGGAGATGGTGAGAGACCTTCCGCCTATTGGAGGCAGGGGATTTCACCGAAGCGATGATCAGCTTCATTATATTTCAGATATGGACGGCATCATCACCTATGACAATAACCGCATGATTATCTCGCCGGTTTACGAGATTGAACATGACGTGGATATGAATGTGGGCAATATCGATTTTCACGGAGATGTGGTAATCCACGGTGGCATCAAGCATGGTATCACTATCAGGGCCACTGGAAGTGTTACCGTCCATGGTTTGGTAGAGGTATGTCAGATTTATTCCAACAAGGACATCTACCTTTTAGGTGGAGTCAAGGGCGCAGGCAAGACATCTATCGAGGCCGGTGGCAGTGTGACTGCCCAGTTTGTTGAGTATGCCAATGTCACCTGTAAAAAAGACTTGCATGCGGATGTGCTGATGGATTGTAATGTCAAATGCAATGGCAAGGTCATCACCACGGCGGGTAAGCACTCTGCCATTATTGGAGGAACAGTCACTGCCATACAGGGGATTTCCTCTGTCCATGTGGGCAATAGTTTTGGGACTATTACCAGGCTGTTTGTGGGGCTCGATGAAGCCAGTATGCGTCGTATGGCGCAGCTTTCTGAGGAGATTTCTTCTCTGGAAAAAAATCTAGGCCGCATCAAAGAGGGCATTGCCAATTTTGACCTATTATCTGAGAAAAAAGGGGTTTCTTACAAGGATGACCCTAGACGGGCCCAGCTTTTGCGAGCCAGAATACAAGAAGAAGCCCAGCTGGCTGAAGCCAAGCACAATTATGATATCTTGCGAGCCCTAAAGGAAGCGGGATTAGATGCCGGCATCCGGGTATATGGAACTATCTATCCGGGAGTGATACTTCGCGTCAGAGACCAATACGTACAGATATCGCAAGAGCAAAAACGCATGGAATATGCCCCGACTTTTGAAGGGGTTCATATGATACCTATAGAGGGACCGATTCCGGAAGAATAAAAGAAACCTGCATTTTAGAGGCAGTCAGGAGGATTTATTATGATAGATTTTGAGGAAGAATTAAAAAAATTTGAGCCAAGTATGGAAGTTGAGGAAGCGGAGGAAGAAATCACCCGTCGCGATTTGACGGATTTGACAGATATCCTTCGTCAGATGACGGAAGCAAAACCTAGGAGTTAGTCATGAAGTGTTATATGTGTGGAAGCCACATTAGCGATGGGAAAACCTGTCCAAATTGTGGCGCGGATTTAAAAATATATAAAAGAATACTGGCCACTTCCAATGTTCTCTACAATCAAGCCTTGGAGCAGGCCGGCGTCAGGGATCTGACTGGAGCTATTGACACCCTAAAGATTTCCCTCCAATACAACAAGTACAATACCACGGCCAGAAATCTTTTGGGACTGATTTATTTCGAGCGTGGGGAGACAGTGATGGCCCTCAGTGAGTGGGTTATCAGCAAAAATTTGGAAAGTGACAATCCGGTGGCAGACCGCTTTTTAAACGAGATTCAAAACACACCGGGAATGCTTGACAAGCTCAATCAGACCACGAAAAAATACAATCAGGCTCTGACTTATTGCAGACAGGGCAATTTAGATCTTGCTACTATACAGCTTCGAAAAGTTCTGGGTATGAATCCAAAATTCGTTGCAGGACATCAGCTTTTGGCCCTGCTATACATCCAGGATGGCAAGTACAGTGAAGCCAGAAGAGAGTTAAATGCTGCCAACAAAATCGATGTCCGTGAGGTTTTGACCCTTCGTTATTCCAAGGAAGTTCGGGAAAAATTAAAGGAGCAGAACCAGAATAAAAAGAAAAAGAAAAGAGACGATCTGGTTTCTTTCCAGGACGGCAACGATACCATTGTCATGCCGGAGCAGTCTTTTAGGGATATGTTGGACAATTCCAAGAGCAGTCTTTTAAATATCATTGTAGGACTCGTGCTTGGACTTTTGGTTTGCTTCTTTTTGGTAGTGCCTACCGTACGGCAAAATGCTACGGAAAATGCCGCTTTGGCTTTGGTGGATACCAACGAGGAACTTACCAATTCTACCTCCAATGTCAGCAGCCTGAAAAAACAGGTGGAAGAGTTACAGGACCAGTTGGACAATTACACAGGCAAGTCTGATGCCATTGGCTCCTATGAAGACCTGATGATAGCCAAGGAGTACTACGATGCCAACAACCTGACATCTGCAGGAGAGGCTATCGGCAAGGTTAACCGTGACCTTTTATCAGAAAAAGGTCAGGCTATGTATGATGTAATCTATATGGCGGTCAACCAGGAAACACTGCAGAATAACTACAACGCAGGCTATAGTTCATATCAAAGTGGTGATTATGCGGCGGCTATCACCAGTTTTGGTATCGTCATTGGTATTGATGAGACTTACAACAATGGAGATGCACTTTTCTATTTGGCGGAGAGCCAGTGGAATACCTGGGATTTTGAAAATGCAATCTCAAATTACAATAAGGTCATTGAAAAATATCCAAATACCAGCCACGCCAAGACAGCCCAGGAGCGTATCGATTCTTACAACCAGTTGTCTGATTCAGAGGATGAGGACTAGAATGGCGTATAAATTCAAAAATTACAGGCTCTACTGACAATAATATGTTGGTAGAGCTTATTTTATAAAAATTTAAGGAAATTTTTCGAAAAGGTTTCTTGCCATTGTATTGCGAAAACTTTAACATAGAATCAAGAATAATTTGTCCAAATCATGGGAAGAATTTGGAAACTACAAGAAGGAAGAGAATATGAAGAATTGGATCAAAGAACACAAAAAATTATCCATCGGGATACTTGCGGTAGTTGTCATTGCAGTCATCGCAATTATTCTGGCTGTGACTGGCGAGGATAGCTCTACAGAATCCAGTCAGGAGACGGCCAGTGTAGAAAAACGAACACTTATGGAGAGTGTGTCAGCCACCGGTACCTTTGTCGCTGCAGATGAGGAAAAAATTACAGCCGACGTAAATAGTGTGGAAGTCCTCGCTGTCAATGTAGAGGTGGGAGACCGTGTCAATGCGGGCGATACCATCGCGGTCCTTGATTCTGCGGACTTACAGGAATCTCTTGCGGATGCCAGGGAGAGTTTGGCCAATACCAATGACCAGACCAGCAGAACCAGAGACAGTGCCAAGCGAACCCTTGATGATGCCGCTCAGACCAGAGACGAGGATTTGGCGGAAGTAGATACCAATATCCAGGATGCATACGATGATTGGCAGAATGCGGAAAATACCTACAATGCATCTGTAAATTCCTACAATGAGGCTCTTGCTTTAGCAAACAGCATTGCTGACAAGACATCTACAGCCTATACCAATGCTTCTTCTCAGGTTTCATCCCTAAAGCGTCAGGTGGACTCAGACAGACGATCTGCAGATTCTGCAAAAAGTACTTATGAGCGCCGCGTAGAGCAGAGAGAGGATTCCATCAAGCGAATCAATGATACCTATGAAAATCAGGTGGATTCTTATAACAACACCATGGATTCCACGGAAGATGCTGGGGACAGCCAGCAGGAACAGATAGAGCAATTAGAAGAGCAGATTGCTGCTTGTACCGTAAAGGCCACAGTCAGTGGTTTGGTTACCCAGGTTAACGTGGAAGTCGGGGATACCTATAACGGCAGCGTCATTGCTGTAGTTGACAATGTGGATTCTTTTGACATCACTACAGAAATCGACGAGTACGATATCAACAGCATTGCAGTAGGACAAAAGGTAGTTATCAAGACCAACGCCACTGGGGATGAGGAATTATCCGGCACGGTTAAAAAAGTTTCTCCAATCGCCACAGGAAGTACATCCAGTGACTTGTCAAATTCTCTGGGAGGACTTGATATAGGAAGCATTATGGGATCATCTTCTTCTCTTACCAGTTCTTCTAGTAATGATTCCGTGACATTTACTGTGACGATAGGTCTTGATTCGCAAAATGAAAAACTTCGCATCGGTATGACGGCCAAGTTAAATATTGTATTGCAGGAAAATGCAGATGTTCTTTCAGTTCCTTACAATGCCGTACAAACCGATGATGAGGGCGCCAGCTATTACGTAGAAAAAGTGACAGGAACTGCCGAGGATGGCAGCCTTATAACCAAGAAGGTTACTGTGGAAAAAGGAATCGAGAGTGATTATTATATCGAGATTATCAATGCAGACGTATCGGTGGGAGACGAGGTGTTACTTCCTTCGGCAGAGACAGGGAATACCTTGGAGGATATGATAAATTCTTCTAGTTCTATGGGAGGTGTCTAATGGGACAGCCAGTCATTGAACTATCGGATATTTACAAGAGATTTTATATTGGTACGGAAAATGAACTGGAAGTCTTGCATGGAATTTCTCTTACCGTGGAGGAGGGAGAGTTCGTCTCCATTGTAGGAGCATCTGGATCCGGAAAGTCCACTCTTATGAATATCATCGGAGCTTTGGACAGACCTACCGAAGGCAGTTATTCTCTCGATGGAGTGGATGTGATTGCTGCCAAGGATGCGCAGCTTTCAAAAATCAGAAATCAAAAAATTGGTTTCGTATTCCAGACGTACAATCTGATTTCCAAGACCAATGCCATCAAAAATGTGGAGATGCCTATGCTCTATGCCGGAATGCCTTCCAAGCAGCGTATCGCCAGAGCCAAGGAACTCCTTGAACTAGTTGGTATGCAGGAACGTATGAAGCATTTGCCGGAGGAACTTTCCGGTGGACAGAAGCAGCGTGTGGCAATTGCCCGCGCCATGGCCAATGATCCAGCCATCATTTTAGCGGACGAGCCGACTGGTGCCTTGGATTCTTCTACGGGTCGACTGGTTATGGATCTTTTTCACAAGCTTCACGAGGAGGAAGGCAAGACCATCGTCCTTATTACCCACTCTCCGGAACTTGCGGAGGAGACACAGCGTATTGTCACCATCAAGGATGGCAATATTCTTGGGGAAAGGAGGGGCAGTGGACGATGACTATGGTATATGAAAACATCCGACTAGCGCTTTTTAGTCTAAAAGCCAACAAGATGCGAGCCCTTCTTACCATGCTTGGTATCATCATAGGAATCGGGTCTGTCATTGCCATTATGACGGTGGGCGATTCCGTGACCAATACGGTGACAGAGTCCATGTCTTCTTTGGGAGCCAACAATATCACGGTTACCCTTGAAGAAAGAAAGGATGATGAGGACTCTAGCGATATCTGGGGAATGTCTTGGGGAAGTGGCGATGAGGATGCCAAGACGCCTAGCCAGACTGACTATATTACCACAGATATGCTAAGGCAGCTAAAGGATGCCTTTGGTGATTCCATCAGCGCCTATTCAGTCCGGGAATCCGTAGGAACCGGCCAGATTCAGCAGTCTGCTGACGGTAAAAATACAGATGTCAATGTCCTTGGAACCAGTCTGGGTTATTTTTTGGCAAATGACATTGATATGCTTCAGGGAAGTTATTTCAGTGAGAATGAGTTGGAAAATGGCTCTATGGTAGCCTTGCTATCGGAAGATGCAGTAGAGGATTTATTTGATGGAGATGCAGATGCGGCGGTAGGAAGCAGCGTCAGTCTTTCTGTCAATAACAAATACTACAATTTTATCATCGAGGGTGTCTATACCAAGGAAGAGGACAGTTCTACCAGCATGTACTCTATGTTTATGTCTTCTGATGCTACGGATTTTTACATTCCACTAAAGACGGCCCAGGATATCAACCATACAAGCGGCTATCAGACTTTGACAGTTGTGGTGGATCCAAATGGAGATCCTGATCAGTTGGCAGCAGATATCGAGTCTTATTTTGACAACCTATACCGTAATAATCGCTCATTTCATGTGACTGCTACTTCCATGGCTTCCATGGTATCTATCATGCAGACCATGATGAATACCATCACCACAGCTATTGCTGTTATCGGCGGAATTGCCCTGGTGGTTGGCGGTATCGGTGTAATGAATATCATGCTGGTTTCCATCACGGAGCGAACCAGAGAAATCGGAACCAGAAAGGCTTTGGGAGCACCGAATTCTTCCATTCGCCTACAGTTCATTATCGAATCCATTGTGATTTGCATCATTGGTGGTGCCATAGGTATCGTAGTAGGTTGTGCAGGAGGTATTGCCGCGGCCGATTTCCTTGGAGCCAGCGCGGTTCCTTCGGTAAAAAGTATTTTAATTTCGCTAGGATTTTCCATGGCAATCGGTGTCTTTTTCGGTTATTATCCGGCCAACAAAGCAGCCAAACTCAACCCAATCGATGCATTGCGGTATGAATAAATATGAGGGGACTATAGATTTTACATAAGGAAAAGAGGCAAAAAATGTATCGTGAGATTTCAAAATTGATTATGTATGGTGATATGGACGAGAACTGTATTTTATACCAGTTTGGTGAAATTTTCCGTCACTATGAAAATAAGACAAAGGATCAGGCGGGGCTTATCCAGGATATTTACACCCAGGTCAAGAGACTTCTGGTGGTTGCTACAGATTATGGATTTGACCACAACCTATGGCACAATTACCTGGCTTTTTACCTGGTGACAAATGAAAATCCATTTTCCATCACCTGTGAAAAGGTGGGAGCCAATGATGGCAGCGTCAATCATTTTGCCAAGAATGACTTTGCTGTTTTCAAAAATCTCTTTGATTACGATTTTTCAAAGATTGAGGCGGATCTTGGTATAGATTGTTTTTCGCAGTTATCCGATTATCATTCTATCCAGAAAAAGGAACTCATGTACAACAAAAATGTCAGCGAAAAGATTATTGCCTTGTCAGAAAAATTGGAAGCTGCAGGGAATGTAGATGACTTCTTTACCGCTGTGACCGGCTTTTATAAAGACTATGGTGTTGGCATGTTTGGCCTGAACAAGGCTTTCCGTATCAAGGAAAAAGATGAAGGTGATGTGGAATTTGTAGCCATCAACAACATGGATAAAGTAATGTTAGATGACTTGATTGGTTACGAGATTCAAAAAGAGGAACTTGTGGCCAATACCAAGGCTTTTGTGGAAGGCCGACCAGCCAACAATGTCTTGCTCTTTGGCGACAGTGGTACGGGAAAGTCTACCAGTATCAAGGCTATTGTCAACGAATTCTATCCGGACGGTCTTCGCATGATCGAGATTTATAAGCACCAGTTCAAGGATTTGTCCAATGTGATTGCAGCTATCAAAAATAGAAATTATCGTTTTATCATTTACATGGATGACTTATCTTTCGAAGAGTTTGAGATTGAGTACAAGTTTTTGAAAGCGGTTATCGAAGGCGGTGTGGAGACAAAACCGGACAATATTTTGATTTATGCTACATCCAACCGCAGGCACCTGATCAAGGAGACCTGGGGAGACCGCAGTGATGTCAAGGTGGACAATGGCATGCACAAGTCCGATACCATGGAAGAAAAACTGTCCTTGGTCAACCGTTTTGGTGTCACCATCAATTACTCAAAGCCGAGCCAGAAAGAGTACTTCCATATCGTTGTGGAACTTGCTAGAAAACATGGCATTACGCCAGAGCAGATGAGTGATGAGGATTTGCGGGCAGAAGCCAACAAGTGGGAACTTAGCCACGGTGGCATCTCGGGCAGAACGGCCCAGCAGTTTGTAAATTATTTGCTTGGTACGCTCTAATATATAAAAATATGAAGACAAGGAGTCGCCAGATGGCGGCTCTTTTTTTGTAAAAATGCCAAGAAAACTATAACAAATACAATAATCTTGCAATAAACAAAAACAAAACTTCTTTATGCTATTAGTAGGAAAATTTATGTCTTGGTGAAAAAAACTTGCACACCAGACAAAAAGAAAGCATATAGGAGAAAATCATGCAAAGAGACGAGTTAAAAGAAAAACCATTTTGCCTAAATGATGGGCAAATCGACTGGGTAGAAACTACCTTAAAGGAAATGTCAGTTGATGAAAAACTGGGACAGATGTTATGCCCTGGTGTACAGGCTGTTGGAAAAAAACAGATCGAAGAATATGCTGTAAAACGAAAATTAGGTGCCATTATGATTCGACCGATGGATCAAAAGAAGGCGTCGGATGCTATCGGAGCACTTCAAAATGCCAGCAAAGTTCCAATGCTTATTGCAGCAAACTTGGAGTGGGGCGGTGATGGCGCCGTTTTACAGGGAACCAAATACGGTATGCCTATGGGATGTACTGCCACAGGAGATTATGCATCAGGTTATCGACTAGGCAAGATTTCCTGCAGCGAGGCTGCTGGAGTGGGTGTCAACTGGGCTTTTGCACCTATCGTAGATATCGACAACAATTACCGAAATCCAATCACCAATATCCGTGCATTTTCCAGCAAGAGAGATGATGTCATCGCCATGGCATCTAACTATTTAACGGCTGCAAAGGAGGAAAATGTGGCAGTATCCATCAAGCATTTTCCAGGTGATGGATGTGATGAGAGAGATCAGCATCTGCTTGTGTCTGTCAATGACAGGACCTATGAGGAGTGGATGGACACTTATGGCACGATTTATCGAAAGCTTATCGACCAGGGAGCTCAGACGGTTATGATTGGTCATATAGCACAGCCTGCAGTTGCCAGACATTTTCAGTCGGATATCAGCCGGGAAGAGGCCTTTTTGCCGGCAAGCCAGTCTAAAGTTTTGATTACTGATGTCTTGAGAGGAGAACTTGGCTTCCGTGGACTTGCCGTGACAGATTCTACATTGATGGTAGGCTATATGCAAAAGATGCCTAGACGAGAGGCTCTGGCCAAGACAGTTATGGCGGGTATTGATATGATTTTATTCAACCGCAATCTCGATGAGGATTTCGTATATTTACAGGAAGCAGTGGCAAATGGAGACATTACATCAGAGCGTCTTGATGAGGCAGTAATGCGAATTCTTGCAACCAAGGCGGCTCTTGGATTGCCAGAAAAAAAGCAGACAAATACTTTACTTCCAACCGAAGAACAGATTTCAAAGATTGGCTGCGCCCAGTATAAAGAATGGGCTGTAGAGTGTGCAGATAAGGCAATCACATTGGTAAAAGACAATCGTCACTACCTGCCATTATCTCCACAAAAAACCAAACGTATTTATCTGAATGTCATTGAAAATTATGTTTCAAATAAATCTGCTTTTGCGGCTGATATCAAGAACCACCTGGAAAAAGAAGGCTTCGAAGTGACTCTGCGCAAGCGTAAGATGGAACTTAATCAGGAACTGATGTTAAAGGGTATTCCGACTCCGACTCTTTTGAAAGTCATGAAAGAAATCATGGCAACTACAGATTCATTTGTCTCTCAGTATGATATGTGTATGATCGTATTAAATATGGAGACTGTCTCAAATGCCACTACCGTGCGTGTGGATTGGAAGGTTATGTTTGGACTCGGAAACGATATCCCTTGGTATGCAGGGGAAATGCCATGTGTAGTAATGTCAACTGCAAACCCTTATCACCTTTTGGATGTGCCGATGGCAGATGTATATATCAATGCATATACCGGCTCACCTGTAGTACTCGATGCACTTATGGATAAAGTTATGGGCAGGTCTGAATTTAAGGGAATCTCTCCTGTGGATGCTTTCTGCGGACACGAAGATACCATGATTTAGAAACTTATTTTTCACTGTATAAATTGTGTAAAGAAGGATAGAGATATGAAAGCATTTATTTTTGACTTGGACGGTGTGATTGTATTTACAGACCGTTATCATTATCAGGCTTGGAAAGCCTTGGCAGACGAACTTGATATTCCTTTTGATGAGAAGGTCAATGATCGCCTGCGAGGCGTGGGACGCATGGAGAGTCTGGATATTATTTTAGAAAAAGCAGACAAGACATATAGTCTGGAGGAAAAGACGGCATTTGCTGAAAAGAAAAATAATATCTACAAGGAACTTCTAAAGCAGATGCAGCCTTCAGATGTATCGGATGAGGTAAGAAAGACTTTGGAGGAACTAAAAAAACGTGGTCACAGACTTTCTATTGGTTCTTCATCAAAAAATACCAAGTTTATATTAAAACAGGTAGAAATCGAGGATTATTTTGATGCAATTTCTGATGGAACCAATATCACAAAGTCAAAACCCGATCCGGAAGTATTCTTAAAAGCGGCAGAATTTCTTGGAGAAGAAGCTGCAAACTGCATCGTAGTAGAGGATGCCAAAGCCGGTATCGACGCAGCCAAGGCGGCCGATATGATGGCAGTTGGCATTGGGGATGCAGCGGGATACGAAAAGACGGATGTTGCAATCACGTCATTTTCGCAGTTGCTTGATATTTAATTATAAGCATTTTTTCCATTTCTATAATGCAGGGGAGTTTCCCCTGCTATTTTTTTGAAGATATTTTGAAACTGCTGCTGGGAAGAAAAAGCAAGACCGTTTGCAATCTCTCCTAGACTTTTGTCTGTCTCGCGCAGTTCGTATTTGGCAGTCTGGATTTTTAGTTCATTGATGTAGCGCGACAGGGTTTTTCCAGTATTCTTGTGAAAATAATCGGAAAAATATGAGGCATTGTAACCTAGATGTTCGGCGATATCCTGGACACTGATTTTTTGGTCAAGATGGTCTTGTATGTAAATATAGGCAGCCTCGATAGTTGCATTTTCAAAAGGCCTATGCTTGGCATAGGAGATTCGCTTGGTGAAGTCCAAAATCATGGCACGGTTTAGCTCCATTACAGTTGAAAAGAGGTCACACCTTTCTACCTGGGCTATATAGTAGTCGGATAAAGTAATAGCTGTATGATAGGGTATGCCGGCTTCTACCGCCAGACGCGAGGTGATGGCAATGGAACCGATTGTAATGTTTTTTGCAGATCGCAGATTGGTCGAAGCGACATGAGGAAGTCTTGCAGAATCTTCGGTCAAAAGATTATCATAGTATGCTTGCAATTTCTTGTAGTCACCGGCTTTTACCATCTTGCGAATCATTATTTCACTGGCCAAATTATCACTTTTCTCGGCATTTGTTGGATAGTTAGTACTGGAAGTGTCATGCTTTACCTGATAGGTGACATGAATCAGGTCGTCTTTGGCATCCGGACAGAGCAATTCCTGCAAAAAGCCCATGATATCTAAAAACTTGGTAGAGGACATCTGTGGTACATAGTTAAAAAAGCGCTGCAACTCCTGCCAACGCTCCTTGGGAAGTCCTAAGGCTTGCAAGGTGCGGCTGGCTGGCCCTTCCCATAATTCTGTTGGGCTTGCAGGCCCTACGATGAGATAGGTATCCTTTGAAATGGCAAGATAGCCGGCCATGATGTAGTCCGGGGAGATGAGGTAGCACTGGGGATATTTTCCACCGATGTATGGCTCCATGAGCAGGTGGGCGATATTTGGCAAAAATGTCTGCGAGTAAAAAAATACTTGAGAGCTTTCCTTGGTATGTAGCTCCAGAGGAATTTCCATAGCTGCCGCAAATTTTTGTAATAATTTTGTATCTATCATGTGGCACTC
>CAVIOJ010000129.1:0-6367 GCA_963644225.1 Lachnospiraceae bacterium
GTACTGTAGTTATTCTATGAATGTAGGTTTTGGTATAGCAGTTACTGTTACAGGTATCATTATTCAGGCAAAGACCATTTTCGATGGAGTCACAGATCCGATCGTTGCTGTTTTGTTTGACCGTTTACCTATGACCAGGTTTGGTAAGATACGAATATTCCTGTTATCTGCCTGGGGACTTTGTTCATTCTGTTCAATCATGATGTTTTGCGTTCTTCCAGGTAAATTTGATGGAGTTCTTGGAATCGTAGTATTCATCCTTTTGTATGCATTATTTGTAATCGGTTATACAATGCTTTCTATCAGTGGTTCACAGGTAATCGGTTCAGCACTTACCAATGATCCAAAGCAGAGACCATTTATCAACTTTTTCCATACTGTATATCAGTACATTGGACCTATCATTTTAAATACTGTTGTAGCATTTGCAGTTCTTCCAAAGCATGACAACCAGTATGATATGCCTTGCTTGAGCGAGATGGCACTTATCGGTGTGGCTATGTCATTTGTATTTGAGATGATTACAATCATCGGTGTTAGCCGTATTGATACTCCAGAGTACTTAGGAGCACTTGCAACTTTAGGTGGCAAGCAGACCAAGGTTGGATTCAAGGAAATGTTTGACTTGTTCAAGAGCAACAAGCCTATGAGATGTTATATTGTTGCCGGTCTTACAGATAAGATTGCATACAACGCTTCATCACAGACCATCGTTCTTACCATGTTAAATGGTATTCTTATTGCAAACTATAAGGCAGCTACCATGATCACCAACGGTTCTACCGTTATCAGTTTTGTATTTGCTTTTGTAGGCGGTGTGCTTTTGGCAAAATATGGTGTAAAGAAAATCACAGCTGTTTTCTCATGGGTTAATGTCATCATCAGTGTAGCTATGTTTGTACTTTGCTTCGTTTTAGGACCAAACGGTATGACAAAAATCGGTGATGGCGGTGTCATCATGATGGTTTACCTTGTATTCTCTATCGCTGTTGCATCTACAAAGATCATCTTGAACGTAGCAGAAGGTATGATGAGAACTGATGTCGTTGACTACGAGTTGGAGCGTTCTGGAAACTACATGCCAGGAACAGTTGGAGCGGTTTATTCTTTCCTTGAAAAATGTATCGCATCTTTCGGTTCTACTATCGCAGCATTTGCAGTTGCAGCAATCGGTTACAAGAATACAATGCCACAGATGGGTGATAAGGCTACATGGCCAATTTTCTGGGTAACCATGATCCTTATGTATGGATTACCAATCTTTGGATGGTTGGCAAATGTTGTCGCAATGAAGTTCTACGAGTTGGATTATGATAGAATGAGACAGTGCCAGGAAAATATTGCTGAGAGAAAAGCAGCAGCAAAGGCAGCAGCAGCGGCACAGAAATAATTTGATTTCTATGAGATGACAACACATCCCATGAAAAATACTAGAAAAGAAGGTAGAGAAGAATGAAAGTAGTAATTATGGAATCGCTTGGAATCACAGAGGAGGAATTAAACACTAGAAAAGCTCCTTTTGAGGAAAAGGGAGTAGAGTTTGTATCTTATCCAAAAAGTACAGATGTTCCGACTCTTATTGATGAGGCAAAGGATGCGGATGCTATGATTATCGCAAACATGCCAATGCCAAATGAAGTTATCTCAGAGTGTAAAAATTTGAAATACGTAGATGTTGCATTTACAGGTGTAGATCACGTTGGCTTGGATGCATGTAAGGCAAATGGTGTTGCAGTAAGTAATGCTTCTGGCTATTCTAACGAGGCAGTTGCTGAGCTTGTTATTGAAATGGCTTTATCACTTTATAGAAATGTTCCACAGGTAGAGAAACGCGTGCGTGAATTATCTACAAAAGATGGTTTGGTTGGAAATGAGATCAAGGGAAAGACTGTAGGTATTATCGGACTTGGAAAAATCGGTAGCCGTTCAGCTGAATTGTTCCATGCTTTTGGAGCAAATATCTTGGCACAGAGCAGAACAAACCATGCTGATGCGCCAGATTATGTAAAGCAGGTTTCACAGGAAGAGTTGTTAAAGGAATCAGACATTGTAGTTCTTCATTGTCCACTTAACGATTCAACCAGAGGAATGATCAATGCTGAGAAACTTGCCATGATGAAAAAATCTGCAATTCTTATCAATGTAGCAAGAGGACCAGTTGTAAATGCCCAGGATTTGGCAGATGCACTGAATAACGATGTGATTGCAGGCGCAGCTATTGATGTATTTGATGTAGAGCCACCACTTCCAGCAAGTGAGCCTCTCCTTGGTGCAAAGAATACTCTTTTGACACCACATATTGCTTTTGCAAGTCAGGAATCTATGAGCTTGCGTGCTGAGATTGTATTTGACAATTTGGATGCATGGATGAATGGCAATCAGAAAAATGTAATTTTATAGGAGACTTATTTATATGAGTATCAATAGAGAAAATATACAACCTATAAATGTAGATGTCTTTGTGGCTGGCGGTGGTACCGCCGGCTGCATTGCAGCTATAGCAGCAGCAAGAACCGGAGCGCAGGTTGTTTTGGTAGAAAAATTGCCAGTACCTGGTGGAACTCTTGCTAACGGAGGAATCGGGGTTAGTAGTTTTTATTCTCAGAATACCAATCCTGATGAGGCAAGCAGAATAGTAGGTGGTTTGCCGTACGAGCTGATCAGTAATTTAATTGATGTTGGCGGTGCGACTTCTTTTGCCAAAACACCGAACAATGCTCAGAAAAATCCATATCGTGTTGTTGCAGATCATGAAGCCTACAAGGCAGTTATCTGCAAGATGCTGATGGAAGCAGGGGTAAAAGTTCTGTTAAACAGTCTTGTTACCGATGTCGAGACAGAGGGCAATGATATCAAGTGCGTTCACGTGCAAAATCGAAGCGGTCACAGTATCTATGTAGCAAAATCCTATATCGATGCTACCGGAGATGGAGACTTGGCAAAAGGTTCTGGCGTAGAACAGATAGATATGACCCATGGCAAGGAGCGCTCTACAGGTATGGTCTTTGGCATAGGAGGAATAGATTGGGACCGTGTTTTAAAAGAAAACGGACAAGTCTTCCATGCTATTTGCGATGAAGAGGCCAATGAGCACGGAGTGATGTGCAAAAATTATATTTTTGCATTGGGATTTGCCCCACAAAAATATGGCATGATGAAATCATTGGAGGGAATAAAAATATTACCTTTCCAGGTTAATCATCCAGGGGAAGCCACTTATGTCAATCTCTCAAGAGGAGAGATTCTTGACGGAACCGATGTGGAAGAACTTAGCGCTGCAGAAATGCGTGTGCGCGTAAAGATTTTTGATATCGTAAATGATCTGAAAAAGTATGTACCGGGATTTGAGAATGCTTATTTGTCTTGGGCTTCCATACAGCTCGGTGTGCGAATCTCCTATATCAACAAGTGTGATTATTCCATCACACAGGAGGATATCGAAACTGGCAAGCGATTTGAGGATGAAATCGGATTGTATGGATTCCATGATTTGGCAGTCAAAGAAGGAGAAAATGCTGGTGCAGGCGGTGAGGGGTACTATGGTTTCCCATATCGCATGATTTTGCCACAGGCTTGTGACAACTTATATGTAGTTGGAAGATGTGTGACAGAAGAATACGCTGCCCATATGTCTACCAGAAATACGGTAGGATGCATGATTATGGGTCAGGCTGCAGGAGCAGCAGCAGCTTTGTGTGCAAAAGAAGACTGCAAGACCAGACAATTAGAATATTCGCATTTACGAGAGGAACTTTTAAAACAAGAGGTCATTTTAAAGTGATTGCAATACCTGAAATAGTGTTTTAAAATTACTGCAGATATCTATTAGGAGAGAAATATGGCAGGAAATAAGACACCAGGGAATCAATCGGGAGAAAAACTGATTGCAATTTTTGAATATTTAGTAAAGCAGGGAGAACCGAAAAAACTCCAGGAAATTGCAAAAGATCTCGAGATGAATAATAGTACGACGCTTAGATTTTTGACAACGCTGGTAAACTGCAACTATGTCAAACAAAATAAAGATACCTTGCAGTATGAGCCGACGATGAAAATATGTGCTGTGGCAAACAAAATCAATATGGAAAATGCTTTGCAAAAGGCTGCCAGACCATATATGAAAAAATTATCAGACTTGTTCGGAGAGTCTGTCTGCCTGGGCATTTTGGAAAATGACAAGGTCGTATATATAGATGTTATGCGTGTGAGAAATCAGTCTCTGATGGCTGTACAGGTCGTTGGAAATGCTGCATCTATGTATTGTAATGGCATTGGCAAACTTTTTTTGTCGCAATATAGCAGCAAGAAATTAGAGAATTACTTAAAAAATAACACGCTAGAGCAGTATACGGAGTATACCATTACCGACAAGGAAGCTCTCATGGCGGAATTGTTGGAAATTCAAAAAAAGGGATACGCTTTTGATAATCAAGAAAGGGAAGTTGGAGCGAGATGTCTAGCCTTTCCTATCTATGGATCTGATGACAAGATGATTGGAGGGATTAGTGTGACTGGTCCTTACAGTCGACTGACGGATGACCATTTGATGGACAAGATCGATGAGTTTAGGGAAATCACCTTGGAACTCTCCAGAGAGGTTGGATATCAGAACTTTAATAGATAAAAGAGATGAAGATTGTTGTATTAGATGGATATACGGAAAATCCCGGAGATTTGTCCTGGGATGGAATCGCAGAATTTGGAGAGATAGAAGTATTCGATAGAACAAGTTATGTGGAAGATTCTATTATAGCTGATCGGATAGGCGATGCGGATATCGTGGTGACAAACAAGACACCCATATCAAAGGAAACCATGGATAAGTGCAGCAATCTAAAGATGATTGCGGTTCTTGCAACGGGTTACAATGTAATTGATGTAGCTTATGCAAAAAGCAAGGGTATTATCGTTTCGAATGTGCCAACCTATGGTACCGCTTCAGTAAGTCAGTTTTCTATCGCACTTCTTTTAGAATTGTGTCACCATATCGGTCATCACAGCGACAGTGTTCATGCTGGCAATTGGGCAAACAATCAGGATTGGTGCTATTGGGACTATCCTCTGATTGAGTTGGAAGGCAAGACCATGGGAATCATCGGATTTGGCCGTATTGGTCAGGCGGAAGGACGTGTTGCCAAAGCTCTTGGTATGAAAGTGATTGCATACGATTTGTATCCGAATGATGCCGGTAAAGAGATTGCCACTTATGTGGACTTGGACCAGCTGTATAAAGAGGCGGATGTCATCAGTCTTCATTGCTTCCTTACTCCGGAAAATGAAAGAATGATTAACAAGGATTCTATTTCCAAGATGAAAGATGGTGTCCTTTTGATCAACAATGCCAGAGGTCAGTTGATAGACGAGCAGGATGTTGCTGATGCACTGCGTTCTGGAAAGATAGCTGGAGCAGGCTTAGATGTTGTATACACAGAACCTATCAGAGATGACAATCCACTTTTGGATGCGCCGAACTGTATTATCACTCCCCATATTTCCTGGGCACCAAAGGAGAGCAGACAGAGAATCATGGATATTACCGCTGATAATATCAAGGCTTTCTTGAATGGCACTCCACAAAATGTTGTTAATAAGTAAAATAAGAAATATTTATACCTGGAAGTTTTTCAAATAAGGTAAAATAGTAAAATCGCTTAAGTCTATTTCGGACCTAAGCGATTTTTTATTGATAATTCTCTTTTAACTTCTTGGCTTCTTTTTCTACCGTCATGATATATTGGAATGCATCAGAGCGATGGTTTTTTTCTATGATTCCCATGGAAAATAAAAATGCGTGGCAGATGGATTCCTCCAAATAAGGAATCTTGACGGATGAATTTTCGTTTTTTCGAGGATCATAATCTGTGGAGTTGCGGGAAATGGCGCCAAAGATTGCCGCATAGATTTCGGCTTCTAAGTTCAGATTGCGTTCCGGAGTCAGATTTTCCTGATTACTAGGAGCATTTAGATAACGCTTTTTAAAAAGCTGGGAAACAAACTGATCCATATCAACTTTATCCGTCTTGATCTTGTTGAGGGCAGAAGTGACAGCTCCATATTCCTGATGAAATTGAAAAAAAGTCTGGGTAGGCAAATCGGAGAATTGGTCGAATTTATCCGTTCCTGCCCACTCTTTTCCTACATTGGTATAGCTCTTCTTTAAAAGTTCCAGAAAATCTTCCTTATATTTTTCAAATAGTTGCTCGGCAATATCGTATTTGTCTCGATAGTGGGAGTAGAAGGTATTGCGGCTGACGAGGGCCTCGTCTAAAATTTCCTGCACAGTCAATTTTTCAAAAGATTCCTGATTTACCAATTTTACAAATGCGTCAACGATGGCGCGGTCTGTGCGCCTGTATTGCAGTCCTTT
>CAVIOJ010000129.1:6377-24031 GCA_963644225.1 Lachnospiraceae bacterium
GGGGATAGCGCCGTGATAGTGTACATTTGTTTTTGCTAAAAAGCATGTGACAATATACACAAAGAAAGTGGAGGAGGTATGCAAAAAAATGTATGAGACAAAGGCAAAAGAAATAGTAGCGACTTTGACTCTGGAAGAAAAAGCCTCATTGACATCTGGTGGCGAAACGTTTTCGACCAAGGAAGTTCCTGCGGTTGAATCGCTTCGTATGGCGGATGGCCCTCACGGACTGCGAAAGCAGGAGGGAGCTCAGGATTTCATGGGAAAAAATGAAAGCCGTGTAGCTACCTGTTTTCCAGCAGCTTGCTGTAGCGGCTCCTCATTTGATGTGGAAGTGGCAAAAAAGATGGGACAGGCTCTGGGTAAAAATGCACAGGAACAGGATGTGGAAGTGCTCTTAGGACCGGGAATCAATATCAAAAGAAGTCCTCTTTGCGGACGAAATTTTGAATATTTTTCAGAAGATCCTTATCTGGCTGGCAGTATGGGTTCGGCCTATGTCAAGGCTCTTCAGGAAGAAGGCGTCGGTGCATCACTTAAGCATTATGTTGCAAACAACCAGGAAACGCGCAGAAGAACCAGCAACAGTAAAGTGCCGGAGCGAGCTATGCGTGAGATTTACCTGCCAGCTTTTGAACAGGTAGTCAAGGAAGCAAAGCCTTGGACAGTTATGGCATCCTACAACAAGGTGGATGGTACTTATCTGACAGAAAATCGCAAATATCTTGTGGATATTTTGCGAGGAGAATGGGGCTTTGACGGTATGGTAGTCAGTGATTGGGCGGCTGTCCATGACCGAGTTGCTGCCGTAAAGGGTGGCTGTGCTCTTACCATGCCAGGTGATGCCTTACACGATCACGAGATTGTGGAAGCTGTAAAAAATGGTCTCTTGGATGAAAGTCTTTTGGATGAGGCTTGTCAGGAATTGGTTGCACTTATTCTAAAGGCTAAAGACAATAAAAAAGAAGTGACCTACGACTATGATAAAGGCCATGAATTGGCAGTTGATTTGGCCAAGGAATCACTTGTTTTATTGAAAAACGAAAGTCAGATCTTACCTTTGAAAGAGGAACAGAAAGTTCTGATTGTCGGCGGATTTGCCAGCCAGCCTAGATTCCAGGGAGCGGGATCTTCAAGAGTCAATCCTTACAAGGTTAAAACAATGCCGGAAGTGACAGAAAATTGCTCAAATGTATCCTATGTGGAAGGATTTAGCGCTGAGGCAGACATCTATGATGAGGCTCTTGCAAAAGAGGCAGTAGCTGCCGCAAAAGATGCGGATGTAGTAGTTGTTATGGCAGGATTACCAGCTATCATGGAATCTGAAGGCTTTGATCGTTATGTTATGAAGCTTCCAGAATGCCAGAATCGACTGATTGCAGAAATCGCAGAGGTGCAAAAGAATACCGTCGTTGTTTTGGAAAATGGTGGTATTGTAGAACTCCCTTGGGCTGATGATGTGGCAGGTATTTTAGAGGCGTATCTTGCAGGCGAAGGTGCATGCGAGGCCATCTGGTCAGTACTTAGCGGAGAGACTAATCCTTCAGGACATTTGGCAGAGACATTCCTCATTAATTATGAGGATTCAGCTTCTTATCTGACTTGGCCGGGAGAGGGCAATGAAGTGACTTATGGCGAAGGTGTCTTTGTGGGTTACCGCTATTACAGCAGCAAAAATACGCCGGTTCGTTTCCCATTTGGTCATGGACTTTCCTATACTGATTTTGCCTATGAGAACTTACAGGTGGAAAAAGATACCTACACTGCAGGCGAAGAAGTAGAAGTTAGAGTAGATGTAAAAAATACAGGAAAGTGCGCAGGAAAGGCTTTGGTACAGCTTTATGTTGGCTGTAAAAAAGGAGCCACATCCATCAATCGTCCGGTAAGAGAACTTAGACGTTTTGAAAAAGTAAACTTGCAGCCTGGCGAGAGCAAGACAGTGACATTTACCTTGGATAAGAGATGCTTTTCTTATTGGGATGAGGGAGCTCATGCTTTCCGTGTTCCGGGAGGAGACTATACCATCGAGATATGTCAGGATGCTGCAACAGTGCTTTTGCAACAGGCGCTTACCGTGGAAGATGAGTTTATGCCAAGCGGACAGGTCTATGATTTGATGACACCGATCGTGGATGTGAAAAAAAATCCAGTGGGTAAAGAATTCATGGATGAAGTCATGCCTATGGTCAATGCAGTGATTGCAAAGATGGGAATGGATAAGGCGGCAAAACAATTGCCTTATGCAGCAGAGGCGCCAAAGGAAATGGGACTTTTATCAGAACCTTTGCAAACAATTAAGAGAATGCTTCCAATGGTTCCACAGGAACGTTGGGATCGTTTATTTAAAGAAATGAATGAAAAGTAGGAGGAATCACGTATGAGTGGGTTGAAAGAAAAATTAAAAATTCAGGATGCAAGTCAAACTGATGGGGTACAATATCGAAAAGCATCCCTTTTTGACATGATTGCCAGTGTGGCAACACACGGAGGTCAGATGTGTTTTTACATTCTGATCATGTATGCAAGTTATATCGGAACAGAAGGCTATGGTATCGCTGTTGCGACAGTCGGTGTCATCTTGTCAATTACTAAGGTTTTTGATGGTGTAACAGATGCTCTGGCAGCGGCTTTGATCGAGAAGATGCCGGGAACGCATGGAAAGATTAGGATCTGTGTTGCAATCGGATTTGCAATCGAAGCACTTGCTTCTATCAGCCTGTATAACTGGTGTGTAAATAAATTTACCGGAATTGCAGGCATCGTTGTATTTACGATTACATATGTCATTTATACATTAGGATATACGCTTTGTTCTACAGCTTCTGCTGTTGGACCGACTATCCTTACAAATGATCCGCATCAGCGACCAATGATGGGCTTCATTGGTACTGTTTATAGTTATCTTACCCCAATGATATTTAACACAGTAATTGCTTTTGCAATTTTGCCTAAATATGATAACCAGTACAATGCTGCAATGCTTAAAAACTCTTGTTTCTTATTCGTGGCATTTGCAGGTGCTTTGACCCTTCTTGCAATCATTGGCTTGCGCCATGCGGATGTTAAGGAATCTTATGAGTCTATCGGTAGCAATAAAAAGGATGACAAGATCAAATGGAGTGATATGTGGCACGTTCTTCGCGACAATCGTCCGGCACAGATGTATATTGTTTCTTGTGCAACAGATAAGTTAGCGCAGACCGCTGCAAGCCAGTCTATCATCCTTACCATGTTAAATGGTATTTTGATCGGCAGTTACAAGGCAACAACCATGATCAACAACTTTACCATGATAGTAGGTATTATCTTTGCCTTCTTAGGTGGTATGTATGTGTCAAAACATGGTGTTAAAAAATCAACCACATTCTGGTCATGGGTTTCTATTGGCGTTGCGATTCTGACTTGTGGATTCTGCATTATTTTAGGAAAAGATGGTATGAGCCAGATCTCTGTAGTTGCTGCACCAACAGTAATCTATTGTATTTTGATGTTGGCAACTTCTGCAACACGTATGATTTTGTCCACAACAGCTGGTGCCATGCGTGCCGATGTAGTTGACTATGAGTTAGAGCGTTCCGGAAAGTATATGCCGGCTGTAATTGCTGGTGTTTATTCATTCATTGACAAGTTGATGGCAGCACTGGCTACCACGATCGCAACTCTTTGTGTAGCCGCTATTGGTTATAAGAGCACCATGCCACAGATGGGTGATAAAGCAACGAGCGGAGTATTCTGGATGACCATGTTCTTGAGCTTTGGTCTTCCAATCATCGGTTGGTTATGTAATGTTATTGCCATGAAGTTCTACGAGCTGGACAAAGACCGTATGGTTCAGGTTCAGAAGAATATTGCTGAGATGAAAGAGCAGTAGGAATAGGAAAAAGATATAAAGACAGAAAAGTATCATTGACAGCCTATGATACCAAACGATTAAAAACTATATACCCCCTTTTATGAAACGACCTCCAGAAGTTAGATCAAAAATCTAATAACTGGAGGTCGTTTTCTGTTTGTGTCAAGAAAATCGAAACAAAGCTCATGATTTTACAATTTAAAGGAAAAAATTCATGCTATAATACAGATAGATTTTGGATAAAAAGGAGTGAATGATATGAAAGCAGCAATCATCTATGCGTCTGTGCACCACAAGAATACGGAGAAGGTCGTACAGGCAATGGCGGAAAATGAAAATGTAGATATTTTTACAGTCGCAGAGGCAAAAAATGCCGACCTGTCTGGCTATGACCTAATCGGTATGGCATCGGGTATCTTTGCGGCATCTATGCACAAGTCTCTGTTGAATTTCTTCCACGAGTTTACCTTGGGAGAAGATCAAAAGTTGTTTATCGTTTATACCTGCACCCTGCGTTATATGGACTACGAGAAAAAAGCCCTCTCCGGTATCGGCGAGGACAAAAAGGCAAAGTACATCGGCAGTTTCTGGTGCAAGGGATTTAACACCTTTGGACCTTTTGGTTGGTTTGGTGGCGCTGCCAAAGGACACCCGGACGACAGTGATTTGGCAAATGCAAGAAAGTATATCGACGGGCTGGTAAAATAAGCATCCGCTATGCTAGAACCACAGTGACAAAGATAACAATAATTGCTTTTGGAGAAGAAAATGAACGTAGAGAAAATTGTATTAAACGAAGAAAGAAATGTGACGCTGATGGCGTACACACAGTCGGTCGAAGGAGAATTTAATCATATCACCAAACGCCCGGCCGTGCTGATTCTGCCGGGGGGCGGCTATCAGATGTGTTCGGATCGCGAGGCAGATCCGGTGGCATTTCCCTATTTAGAGGCAGGTTATCAGGCTTTTATCCTGCGTTATTCGGTAAGAAAAGATTCTGTTTGGCCTAATCCGCTAAATGATTACGAAGAGGCTATGGAACTTATTGAGGCTCGTGCGAAGGAGTGGAAAGTTTTGACGGATCGCATTGTGGTCATCGGATTTTCTGCCGGCGGACATCTGGCAGCTTGTGCAGCGACCATGAGCAAGCATCGTCCGTACGCAGCAATCCTGGGATATCCGGTCATCGAGGGCAATTGTGCCAAGGTATATCAAAAGACTGCCCCGGATGTCATTGCGGCAGTGGATGAAAAGACCTGTCCATGTTTTGTTTTTGCCACCAGAACGGACAATGTGGTTCCTGTAAAAAATACCATTCATTTTATCGATGCTCTAGAGAAAAACGAGATTATGTTTGAAAGCCATATATACTCTCATGGAGCTCACGGATATAGTGTATGTAATACTTCTGTTACTCCGACGCCAGAAGAATACTGTAATCGCGTTCCACACTGGGTTGCGGACTCTATCGAGTGGTTAAAAGATGTCATGGGAGACTTTGGAAGCGACCAGATGAAGGGGCCAAGATTTTCACGTTTTATAAATGGAAACAAAGAGGATGTTTTAAACGTCGATTGTACTATGGCATATCTTTTTAGTAAACCAGAAGCCATGGGCGTTTTAGGTCCGATAATGCAGCAAGGAAATCAACAGGATAGTGCTAAGACTCAGGAAATGGGTCTCGATGAGGCGGCAATCCAGCAGGCACTTTCACTGATGACTTTCCGTCAGATGGGGGCTTTTTCGTCTATCCCTAAGGATGTGATGGAAGAGATTGATGGAAAACTTCGTCAGATTCCGAACAAGTAAAGGAGAAGAGCATGTTAGAATTAGCAAAATTATTTTCTGATGGGATGGTTTTACAGAGAGAAAAACCTATTCATATCTGGGGATGGACAGAGGCCGGCAAGTCGGTCTCTGCGAAAATACAGGGAAAAAGTGCAAAAATTACGGCAGATGCAAATGGAGAATTCATGTTGATTCTTCCAGAACTGCTGGCATCTGATAGTGAGACTTTGCTTGTGGAGACTGATACGGACAAGGTAGAAGTGACAGACATCGCCGTCGGAGAAGTCTATATCGCAGGCGGACAGTCCAATATGGAGTTCCCTCTTCGTTATGAAATGCATAGAGAGGAGTCACTTCAATATCGAGATGATGGGCTTCGCTTTTTTGACACACCAAAAAAATATTACGAGGCGCAGGACAGCGACTTTGATTACTCTGCTGTCGGCCGTTGGCGCAAGGCAGATTCTGAGGAAAATTTAGGATATTTCTCAGCCGTCGCTTTTTATTTTGCAAAAGAAATCCGCGAAAAAGAAGGAGTTCCTGTTGGTATCGTTGGATGCAACTGGGGCGGTACCAGGTCTTGTGCCTGGATGAGTGAAGATACTGTAAATGCTGTGGGAAAGCCATGGGCCGCAGAATGGGAAAAGGCTACCTGCGGACGCGACATGGATGCTTTCTGGGCAAGCCGTAAGTATGATCCACAGGCAAATGTGGGCAATCCAAACACAAGCACTTTTGATGAAATTATTTTGCCAGGAACTCCGTCAATGGCAGAAATTGGTGCTGCCATGATGGAGATGGCATTTTCAACCATGAAAGAAGCGGCAAAAGATAATCCGGAACAGGCAAAGTTGTTAGAGTCGGTAATGGATGAAAATGGCAACATGAATCCTATGGCTATGCAGGAAATGATGGCCCAGTATCAGAATCAGGATATGCTCGATGCCCGCATCAAGCCGGGAATCTTATATGAGAATATGACAAAAAAGATAGCACCATTTACTGCCCGTGGCATTCTTTGGTATCAGGGTGAGAGTGAAGATGTGGGTAATTTGCAAGGGCTATACAAGGACATGCTTCCTGGACTTATTGGAGACTGGAGAAGTCTCTGGAAGGATGAAAATCTTCCATTTATCGAGGTGCAACTGCCTGGTTGGCGTGAATGGATGATGCAGACCAATCTGGATTATGCAACCATTCGCCGCTGTCAGGAAGAGGTGGCAGATTCCATAGATGGAGTTTATATGGCTTCTATCTCCGATGTGGGAGAAGAGCATGATATTCATCCTAAGGATAAGGCCACGGTGGGTCATCGTATGGCACTTTTAGCGAGATGTCATATCTATGGAGAGGACATCTTGTGTGAAGCTCCTAGACCAGAAACCGTAAAAAGAGAAGACGATAAAATCATCATCACAATGAAAAATGCGAAAGATGGTTTGAAGATTCTAGGAGAAGGTTTAAACGCCCTAAAACTTACGGCATCGAATGCAAATATCTCATATGAGGCTTCAGTAGAGGGCGCCAATCTGATTTTATCTTTGAATGAGTCAGTGGAGGAATCTGTGTTGATTCAATTTGCAAGAGATGACTGGTATGTAGTAAATCTGGTCAATGCAGCAGGCATTCCTGCGATTCCATTCGAAGTTAGATGTTAGTGTTATTTATTCACTAAGTTACTATTTTGCCAGTTAAAATATCGATAAAAAGTTAAACCGCTGTACCCAAAGTATTACTTGGGTTACAGCGGTTTTTTGTACTAATGATATTGTTCTTGCCAGAAGTCCAAAGCTTCTTCTAGCCAGCCTTCGACTGAAAGTCCAATTCCCAGTCCGAAACTGTGGCCACCGGTTTTTCCGAATTTACACTTGTGGGCAATGCCTAGTCGCTTGCAGGCGGCTTCCATACGGAGACTGTTTGAAAATGGAACGGTTCCATCGTCTTCGTTGGCGGTCAGATATACTGGCGGATAGGTCTCGTCCATAAAGTCTTCCAGATTAAAAGGAGCCAGGTCTTCTGTGGTAAACTCTGGTCCACCGACTCGTCTTAAGAAATCACCCATTCCAGTATGGGCAGGATGCCCTGCGGGATTACTTTCAAATACTTTATAAAACTCATCCATGGAGATGGCGGTATAGCCCAAAAATATCATCTCTGGTTTTGGAAGATTTGCCGCTTTCCATCCAAAGTTAGTAGAGCCCATCTCTCCGGCGAGAGTCGCTCCGGCAGAAAATCCTCCAACTATATAGCGGCCTTTTTCTACTTGAAACTCGCTGGCATGATCTTCTATGTATGAAATAGCCGTATGCATATCTTCGATGGCTTTTGCTACTACAGGCTCTTGTTTTGTCCTGTAATATAAAACGAAGGCTGTGTATCCTAATCGGTTCAATTCAGTGGCAATTGCCATTCCCTCGATCAGTCCCCACTGTCGATTGAAACCGCCGCCTGGAATTACCAGGGCGTATGGTTTGTCTGTTTCTGGTCCAGGAAAATGTAAAAGTGCAACATTCTTTTTATCCCACTGGCTAAGCCTGGTTTCAAGGTCATAGATGTAGTGGATGTAATTTTTGTCAGAGCAAGCAAGGTCCTCCATACGATGGAGAGTAGTTTCAAATCCCACTTTTTCATATCCATATGAGCTTAATTTCGCATTCCAGTGGTCTGGTGTCATATCTGTAAAAATATAATCGGCGAAGGAGCCGTAAACTCCACTTTTAATTAAATCGCCGATAGTCATATCTGGTGAAATTTCATGATATTGCATAATCGAGTTCTCCTTTTTTCTACGATTTTTCCTTCCCCGCCTTGCGGTAGGCCGAAGGTGTCTGTCCTGTGGCTGCCTTAAAGGTGCGGTTAAAATGTGTCAGGGAAGAAAATCCAGTTTTCTCAGCAATTTTTGTAAATGTAAGATCTGTCTCGTCAATCAAGCGCTGTGCATGCAGGATTCGCAGGGCATTTATGTATTGCACAATGGTGCGGTTGGTGTATTTCTTAAATTCGTGGCAAAGATAATACTCACTGACAAAAAACTCTGCCGCGATGTCTGCAAGATGCAAATCCTTATAGTAATTTTTCTCAATATAAGAAAGTACTTTTTCCATGCGGCTTTGGGATTCTGGTTTTGGCTCCGCCTGAGTGGACCGCATGATGGTAAGAAGCAAGGTATTTAGCATGTTGATCATCAAAGCATCGTGCAGTGGTTCATCGACGTCTTGTTCTTTTAACATCTCATTTAAGAGAAAATGCACAGAAGATGCCACGCGTTTACTTGGGCGATACAAGCCGCTTGATTCCTTGAGAAGGGTTAAAAGTTCCTCCGATACGATGGCTTCGTCGGTAAAATATAAGACAATACGCTTGAATGGAACATCATGATCGGAAAAAGAGTAGTGCATGACATAAGGGGCGAAAAGCATAAATTCCCCCACTTCAGTTTCGTATTGCTTGTCCTGCAAAATATGATGGCGCTCTCCTCCCTCTAAAAAATAGAGTTCATAATAGGTATGGTAGTGGGCTTTTGACATGTTGTCATTCATGCCTTCTACTCTGTGGCAGGCTACTTTTGCGCCGTTGCTCATTAAAATACTGGCCAAATCAATCATGTGAATACACCTTCTCTTTCTTTTTTCAATCTTAGAAAAATGGCAAAAAAATATCTATAAATTGTATCACGGACAGCAAGATATGTAAAAAATGGAGGGTTATAAGACAAAAACCGTGTAGTTTTGCTATAAGTCATTTGATAGGATTTTTTGTAGAAAAGCAAGAAAGAAACGAGGAGGTGAAGAAAATGGCATTGATGGAAACTCATTATTATAGTTTCTCCCTGGGAAGCAATATTACTTTAAACGTCTTTGTTCCAACCCCAGGCAGTAGTGAGGAAATCACCCAGATGAATCACACAGAGAAATATGATTATGACGAGGGACTTCCGGTGCTCTATTTGCTTCATGGTGCTTATGGGGATGCTTTTTCATGGGTGCGCTACAGCAACATTGATCGTTACGCACAGGAGCGAGGCATTGTTGTGGTTATGGCTTCCGCAGAAAATTCTTTTTACCAGGATTTAAAAAGCGGTAAAAAGTACAAGACATTTTTTACGGAAGAATTGCCTATGTTTATCCAGAATGTCTTCCCAGTAAGCAAGAAGAGAGAAAAAACTTTCGTGGCTGGATTTTCCATGGGAGGTTATGGCGCATGGTATTTGGGACTTTCGAGACCAGATCTATATGCCAAGGCAGCAAGTATGTCGGGAGCTCTTGATATCGCTGGTTTGTATGACAGCGCTACCATTCAGGAAAATGAGAACAATCCGTTTTCATGGGAAGATTCTTTTGGAGATCCGACAAAACTTGCAGGAAGCAAGTACGATTTGTTTGCACTCTATGAGAAGGATGTGGCAAATGGTTGCATCCCAAAGCTTTATCAGGCAGTGGGATATGATGACTTTTTATACAAGTCAAATCAGCATGTGCGTGATGTGTTAGAGGAAAAAGGAGCAGATCTTGTCTATAAGGAAGATGAAGGCGGACACGACTGGACTTTCTGGGACAAGTATATCCAGGATATTTTAGACTGGCTTTTAGCGTAATTGGAGGGAATTAAAATGAGTAAAAATGATAATGCAGCCGTAATGGCGCAATTTGAAGAAAGCGCAAAGAGACCATTTGGTCTGCGTGACAAAATTGGATATGCTGCAGGAGACTTTGCAAATGATTTGACATTTGTCATTGCAGCAATGTTTATGATGAAATTTTACACCGATGTCATGGGAGTTAGTGCCGGACTTGTTGGTGTGCTTATGATGGTAGCAAAGGTTGTAGATGCATTTACAGATGTTGCCATGGGACAGATTGTTGACCGCTCAAGTTATACAGCAAAAGGTAAATTTGCTCCTTGGATTCGCAGATTTGCAGGTCCTGTAGCAGTAGCATCTTTCCTTATCTTTGCCCCATATTTTGCAGATAAGCCTATGGGATTCAAGATTTTCTGGATGTTCTTTACATATATCCTTTGGGGTTCTGTGTGCTACACAGGTGCAAACATCCCTTACGGATCTATGGCATCAGCAATGAGTGACAAACCAGAAGAAAGAGCAATGCTTTCTAACTGGAGAACCATCGGTGCTACAGTTGCCCAGATCGTTATCGCAGTTATTTTGCCAATGGTTGTATACAAGACAGATGCAGAAGGCCATCAGGTACTTAGCGGAACCAATGTAATGATTGCTTCTGGTGTATGTTCTATTCTTGCAGTTGTTGTTTACATGATTTGTTATCACCTCTCAACTGAGCGTGTGAAAATGGAGCCAGCTGAGGAAAAGAAAAACGTATTCGAACTTTTCGGAGTATTATTTACTAACCGTGCATTCGTAGGAATCGTTATTTCTGCACTTATCTTCCTCTTGGTACAGCTTACACTTTCTGGAATGAACAATTACGTATTCCCTAACTACTTCAACAGCTCAACAGCTCTTTCTATGTGCTCACTTTTAGGATGCTGTGTTGTACTTGTTCTTTCTACTTTTGTTACAAAACTCGCAGCAAAATTCGGTAAAAAAGAGCTTGCAACTGTAGGTGCATTTATCGGTGCAGTTTGTATGTTTGCAGCTTACTTCATCCATACAACAAATGTTGTAGTATTCATCGTTTTATACATGCTTGCATATGCTGGAATGGCATTCTTTAACATCATGTGTTGGGCAATGATTATCGACGTAATCGATGACATCGAAGTAAAGAAAGGCATCCGTAGTGATGGAACAGTTTACTCAGTTTATTCTTTCGCAAGAAAGTTAGGACAGGCTGCAGCAAATGGACTCACAGGACTTTTACTTTCGATTGTAGGATACACAAGTGCAACAGCTTTTGATCCAGATGTAGTAAATGGAATCTATGATGTTGCAACTTTATTCCCAGCTGTTGGATTTGTAATCTTTGGATTATCACTTGCATTCATCTATCCACTTTCTAAGAAGAAAGTTGAGGAAAATGTAGCAGCAATCGCTGGAAAAAGAAATAACTAAGCCCCCTAAGAATCCAATTCTATGATAAAATTCCGCTATGAGAATATCATGGCGGAATTTTTGACTCAGGACAAGAAAGGATAATTTATGAGAATTGCAGAGGAATTGTTGGAAGTAAAAAAATGTGAACAGGGTTTTGGGATTGTAACCAATGCTCTTGAGTTTCGCATACTTTTTTTGACAGATGAAATCATAAGAATTCGTGCTGGTTTTGACGGAGATTTTGCGGAGGAATCTTATTCTCTAGTTATGACAGCATGGGAAGATCGTATGGACGAAGTCTTAAGCGATTATCGTCATAGAATCACACCGGCCAAAGCCGAAATGAAAGAGGAAGCGGATTGCGTAGTTTTACAAGGTAAAAAATTAAAACTGGTCATTCAAAAGAAGCCATTTATCATGCAAATTTTTGATGAGGATGGAAGTCTTTTGCATGAAGATATTCCTTATCTTGGCTGGCAGTGTGACAGCAATAACCGTCGTATTCATACCTGTGTCTTGGAAGATGCGGATAATTATTATGGCTTTGGTGAGCGAACTGGAGAGATCAATAAGAAGGAAACTTTTATGCAGACTGCTCCTGGAGACTGTATGGGATATAACCCGATAAAGACAGATTCTCTTTACAAGCATATTCCTTTTTATCTAAAGCTAAATGAAAAGACGAAAAAGGCTACAGGATATTTTTACCACACTACCTGGGAATGCGATTTTAATATGGGTCGGTCCCACAGCAATTATACCAAGCATCACAGTTCTGTTCGTATGGATGGTGGCGATATCGATTTATTCTTTATCGCAGGGCCATCAATGAAAGAGGTTGTATCTAGATATACAGATCTGACAGGAAAGTCAGTTATGCTGCCAAAGACAGCTCTTGGATATCTTGGATCATCTATGTATTATCCGGAATTGCCACAAGATGCAGATGATGCAATCGTCGGATTTATCGATACGGCAAAGGCGGAGGAAATCCCAATCGACGGATTCCAGCTTTCTTCTGGATACTGCGAGATTGATGCTGGGGAAGGAATGAAGCGTTATACTTTCACCTGGAATAAGGACAAGTTCAAGGATCCGGCAGATCATTTTAAGAAGATGACAGAGCGAGGAATCACAGTATCTCCTAATGTAAAACCGGGTATGCTTTTATCCCATCCATATAAATCAGATATGGAAGAAAAGGGCATGTTTGTAAAAGATGCCAATGAAGAAAAGCCGGCAGTAGGTCTTTGGTGGGGCGGTATGGGAAACTATATCGATTATACAAAGGAGAGCGTGCGTCAGGATTGGAAGCAATATTTAAAGGACAATCTCTTGTCTTACGGCGTGACTTCCGTGTGGAATGACAACTGCGAATACGAGGGACTTGTGGATAAAGACGCCAGAGTTTTCTTTGAAGGAAAAGGGGCAACTATCGGACAAATCAAGCCGGTTATGAGTAATCTCATGTGTCATCTGACTCAGGAAGCGGTACATGAAGAGTATCCGAATACCAGAGCATTTGCAGTATGTCGATCAGGACACGCTGGTATTCAAAGATATGCGCAGACCTGGGCAGGAGATAATCTTACTTGCTGGGAAGCGCTAAAATACAATATTGCAACCATTCTTGGCATGGGACTTTCCGGTGTTGCAAATCAGGGTTGTGACATTGGCGGCTTTTATGGCACAGCACCGGAGGAAGAACTCTTTGTGCGTTGGGTACAAAATGGTATTTTCCAGCCACGTTTTTCTATCCATTCAACCAATACGGACAACACGGTAACTGAGCCTTGGATGTATAGTGGTACCAAGCATCTGATTCGTGACGCAATCCAGTTCCGCTATCGTTTGTCTCCTTATATGTATGCTTTGATGGCAAGAGCGGCAAAGACGGGAGCACCAATCATGGAGCCGCTGGTATATGCCTTCCAGGATGATGAGAAAGTCTACAATCAGGGTGTGGATTTTATGCTTGGGGATTCTCTTTTCGTGGCAAATGTGGTAGAAAAAGGTGCTACTGAGAGAGAAATTTATTTGCCAAAGGGTACGCATTTTTATGATTTTGAAACCAGGGAAGCCTATGAGGGCGGACAGACAATCACTATTCCAGTTACATTGGAAAGTATACCGATGTTTTTAAAGAGCGGATCTATCCTTCCTATGGCAGAGAATCAGATGTTTAATCTGGCTACAGAAAAAGTGACAGATTTAAAAATCATCTGTGTGCCGGATGAGGATGCTGAGTTTGATCTCTATGATGATGATGGCGCCACCCTTGATTTTGAAAAGGGTATTTACTGTAATACTCACATTGCCATGCATGCTGGAGAGAAGACCACTCTTGATTTTACCGTCACTGGTTCTTATGAAAGTCCAGTCGAAAATATTCATATCGATATGGTTCACAGAGAAAAATCACCATATTGGGTACAGGTGGATGGTAAAAATCTGGAACATTTCCTGCACCGCGCAGAATATGAGGCGGCAGAGAGTGGCTGGTACTACAGCCAGACCTTAAAATCTGTTCAGATCAAGTATCCGAATATCCACAGGGATTATCAACTTGTGGTTTCTTTTGAAGCTTTCGATTTGATTGGTATGTAATGTAAGAAATCTGAATAGTATCAATTTCATTAGAAACTTTGCTGTTTGGAATATTCATTATTGTGATATAATAAAGCGATTACATGAAAGAGAGGAATACATTATGGGAAATGTAGAAAGCGTAGATGTAGAGGATGATCAGTTTGCATATCGTTATGATACACAGCTTCTGATTGACCGCAGAGACGAGGATTTAGATGAGGATGAAATCGCAGATTATATCACAGATCATTTTGAAGGCAACTGCTTAATCGCAGCAGGAGATGAGGATTTGATCAAGATTCATTTCCATACCAACGAGCCATGGAAGGTTCTGGAATACTGCAATACTGTCGGCGAAATTTACGATATTGTTGTGGAAGATATGATTCGCCAGTCCGCAGGATTGCAGGGCTAAGAGGTTTGGCATGAAAAAGAAAAGTAGTTTTAGCGGTCAGATCGGTTTTGTTTTGGCAGCAGCAGGAAGTGCCGTAGGGGTAGGAAACTTATGGCGTTTTCCTTATTTAGTGGCAAAAGACGGTGGAGGATTGTTTCTGATCATCTATATCGTTTTGGTGCTGACCTTTGGTTTTACCCTGCTGACGACAGATATTGCGATTGGACGAAAGACAGGACAGTCTGCCATAGCGGCTTATGAGACTATGCGACCGGGTTGGAAAAAACTGGGCGTTCTGACTTTTTGCGTTCCAATGCTTATCATGACTTATTATGCTGTGATCGGTGGATGGATTCTCAAATATTTTACAATCTATCTGACAGGAGATTTTGCGGCGGCAGCAGAGGATAATTATTTTACGGATTTTATTACTGATCCGTCGTCGGTCTGGTTTGGTTTGGTCTTTATGCTGATTACCGGTTTTATCGTATATAACGGTGTTGAAGGCGGCATTGAGCGATGCTCCAAATTTATTATGCCGATTTTGCTTGTGCTTGTTGTCGGTATTGCTGTATTTTCTTTGACATTAAAATCAGGGGATGAGAGTGGAGCCGTGAGGACAGGCTTAGAGGGACTCAAAGTCTATCTGATACCGGATGTGTCCGGACTGACTTTGTCGCGTTTTTTGCAAATCACCCTGGATGCCATGAGCCAGTTGTTCTTTTCACTTAGCGTTTCCATGGGCATCATGATCACCTATGGCTCTTATGTGAAAAAGGAAGTGGATCTCAACAAATCGGTTGCACAGATTGAGATTGTAGATACCGGAGTAGCCGTTATTGCCGGCATGATGATTATTCCTGCCATCTTTGTATTTTCCGGTATTGATGGCATGTCTGCCGGACCGAGTCTTATGTTCGTGGCGCTGCCAAAGACATTTTATGCAATGGGAAAAGCGGGCTACGTAATCGGCTTGGTATTTTTCCTTTTAACAGCATTTGCGGCACTGACTTCCTGCATTTCTGTCTTGGAAGCCATCACGGCAAACTGTATGGAAGTCTTACATACCGAAAGAAAGAAAACGACAGGAGTTCTTACCATCATTTATCTGATCGCAACAGCTGTGATTGCTCTGGGATACAGTGTATTTTATGTCGAGGTCAAATTGCCAAACGGTTCGACCGGGCAGTTGCTTGATATTATGGATTACATCAGCAACAGTTTTTTGATGCCGCTTATTTCGGTATTTTCTACGATTCTGGTCGGCTGGATCGTCGGTCCAAAATGGATTGCAGAGGAAATGGAGTGCCCGAATGGCAAGTTCTCCAGAAAGCATCTGTACAATATCATGATCAAGTATGTAGCACCGATCATCATGGTGATCCTTTTCTTACAGTCCACTGGACTTTTAGACCGCCTGCTTGCTATGATTGCTTAAATAATTTTTTATACTGTATTGCAAAGTAGATAATCTCAGCGATGGCTGTGAGAATCCATACCGCAGGATAGAGCAGATATAGTGACTGCAAGGTATGGAAATGTGCAAAAATAGTATAAATCCATACGATACGAAGAATTACGGTTCCTACGACAATGATGATTGTAGGGACCGTTGTTTTTCCAAGCCCTCTACAGCCGGCGGTGGCATTATCCATAAAGCTGGAGACACAGTAGGACAGGGCCATGACGGAGACACGCTTGGCGCCTTGTGCCATGACGGCTGAATCGCTTGTAAATAGCAAAAGGAAAGGGTCGCAAAAAGCATACAAAAGCAAACCAAAAATCAATCCGATAGCGAAGGAATAGGCGTTGGCAATGACGTAGGACTTGAGTACACGGTCCGGCTTGCCGGCGCCATAATTTTGCGCAATAAAGGTAGTACAAGCTGTATAAAATGCGTACATCATCTCGTATACTATATTGTCCGCGTTGGCTGCCGCGGAGTTTCCCTCTACCGTCACGTGGTCAAAGCTGTTGACAGCTGATTGAACGAAAAGATTAGCAACGGCAAAAAGAGTAAATTGGATAGCAGCTGGAATGCTAATTTTTAAAATTCTTGCTGCAATGCTCTTATCAAAATGCAAATCTTCAAAAGAAAAACGATAATCGCCAGAGGCCTTGGTTATTGCGCGAAAAATCAGGATGGCAGAGATGTATTGTGAAATGATGGAAGCCAAAGCAACGCCGGCAGCTGCCATGTGAAATCCGATGACAAACAAGAGATTTAAAAGCACATTGATGATGCCGGCAGTGGCCAAGTATTTTAGTGGCTTTTTTGTATCTCCAGCGGCGGAAAGAATGGCATTTCCGTAGTTGTAGATTGCCAAAGCTGGAGAGCCTAACATATAGATGCGAAAATAAAGGACAGCGCCGGCCATCAGCTCATCTTTTGTCCCCATCAAAGCAAGAACTGGCTTGGAGAGAAGTATTCCTCCTACAAGTACGATGATTCCTGTGGCGATACAGATGAGAAATCCGGTGTGCACACATTTTTTTTCGTTTTCAATCTCTTCGGCCCCGATAAAAAAGCCTGTCAGAGAGTTGACACCTCCTGCCATGCCTAGAAAGAGCCCGGTGGTCAGTGTGATAAGAATAGATGTAGAACCGACAGAACCTAAGGGGATAGGGCCCGCGAATTTTCCTACTACTGCCACGTCTGCCAGGTTAAAAAACACCTGCAGCAGGTTGGTAAACATAAGTGGGATGCTATATAGCAACATATTTTTCCAGAGATTTCCCTGACGCATATCCATAGTGATGACTTCCTTTTAAAACATAATATCTGTGCCTATTTTTACCCGATTAAAATCCATCGTAGGGGCACGTTTGTACTTACAAATTCTAGTATAACTTTTTTAAATATTCCATACTAATTTTGCCATCTTATCTGGTACGAAAAAAACATATTTTGGGCATAACTGTAACAAAAATGGGGATTGTCCAAGATTTTGTACGAAAGAAATCCTGCTTACAGCATGGGTTGTGATATAATTAATCTGTGGTTTTGCACACTATATGTG
>CAVIOJ010000130.1:0-7322 GCA_963644225.1 Lachnospiraceae bacterium
CAATAAAGTAGACATTTCGTAGACGTAAAAAACGGGAAGCTTTGATTTACAAGGCTTCCCGCTGTTTTTCAATTACTCCAATTCTATAACGCGAAATATTTTTCGCTAGTTGTTTTTCTTGTAATCCTAAGACTCACCCAGCAGCTTGTCCAACATTTCATTAATCTTATCCGCCTTTGGTGGTTTCAAGAAGTAAGCACTAGGATTTAGATCCAAAACCGAGCGGATATGTTCCGCATCTCCATGGCCCGTCAAGAAAATCACAGGCAAGGTCTTGGTCTCTTCTCTGGCGCGGAGCATCTCTAGTGTCTGCTTGCCATCGCAGCCCGGCATCTCGTAGTCCAAAATAATCAAATCCGGGGTCTTTCTATCAAGCATCTTTAGGGCCTGCTCAGCAGAAGTCGCCAGCATGAGCTGATATTTTTTGTCAAGCATCTGCTTGATCCCCCTCAAACTCATAGGGCTATCATCCACCACGAGAATGGTCTTTTTCTCCTTGGGCTCTGCCACAGTCTCGCCCACATCAGGAAGTCCCATATCCAGACCAATCCGTTCTGAAACCGCATCTACAGCCTCAAATGTCACCGCATCATCACCGCTAATGTAGCTGAATTGGTGGTTGGTATCATATTTTTCAAAAAGTGCCACGGCCTCTTCATCTCCAGCCAAGACAGCAGGAATATCCGGGCAACTTTCAGCAATAAATGAAAAGAGCTTCTCATGCTCCTCTCCAAATCCGTCCAGATTGAAAAATAGTAAATTTGGATCTCCTATACCAATAATGCTCTCCGCTACCGTAGGATTGTCAGAACAAATGGATACTTCCGCATAAGGCGCCAAGCGCTTTTGTATCTCCTTGGTTCTTTCGTTAAACTGACCGATAATAATTATTTTTTTCACGAAAATCACACCCTTATCTCAAGACTAACCAGCCGACATTTTGCCAGCTTGGCCCGCAAATACAGGCTCATCTTTTCTAAATCGTGACTTCAGTTTAGCAAGTTTTCTGACAAATTACAAGGTATCGGAAAAATGTGAGTTCAAAAAGTCTGCGCTCAACTGGAAGGACTTGATTGGTGATTTTTCCGCCCAGTTTTTATGACTCTCCAGGACTACCGCTTCGATGCCATCATAGCCAGACTCCTCCATAAGGCGCAGGGTCTCTTTCGCCTTCTCCTCTGTGCCAATTACTGTTCGCAGTTGAAATTGTTGTATTGCTCTTGTTGTCATAATATCCTCCTATTGTAGCTTATTTAATAATAGATGACCCTCCGATAAGCCCTAACCAAATTTTATACATTTTACCCAATTTTTAGTCATCTTTGTCTTTTCACATATTTTAAAGTGTGCTAAGGTAGGGACAGGAAATCTCGAATTGATTTATCATGTCACCTTGACTGATCTATATTTTCAGATGAGATTTCAAAGATACAGACAAAAATATATTAGGAGGATAATCATGAGACGTTTAAAAAAAGATGCCGATTTGGCCAAATTTTTGATTGCTGTAAAGGGATGCAAGGCAGATGTATTTTTTGATTCGAGCGAGGGAGACATCCTCAATCTGGCCTCTACTTTGACCCAGTATGTATTCTGTTCCATGGCTGGAAACGAAGAGCTTTTGGCAAACGGAAGCATTCGTTGCACGGATGAGGCGGACTACGCCTTACTTTCTGACTATGTGGAACTGATACCATGACAAAAGAAGAAAATATTCGTTATTTTTCCAAGCTGCTATATGAAACCAACAAGCTCTACTTTTGGGTCTATGATTCCAACCTGCAGCTTCTAGAGACCACATATCCAGCCGAGGATTATCAGGGCTTTGACAGCCTTTTTCAAATCCAGGCTGCGCCCCTGATTTCCTGGGAGGAAGACTGCTGCCTTCCCCTCAACGTCTACTCTTTTTTCAACGTGGAGTGGCTTTTGGATTTCGAAAGGGAAGATAACCAGATCAAAAAAATCTATGTTTTAGGTCCTACTTTTACAGGAGAGAATTCCTACAACGCGTTGGTAAAGCGCATGGACGAAAGAAATCTGTCCATAAAAGTACGCGCCGCTGTGGCCAAAACTCTATCCTCTCTTCCCATAATCGCAGACAACATACTTAACAACTATATCATTCAGCTCCACTATTTGATCACTGGAGATATCATTAAAGACAATATCTTGATGCTCAGCCGGTCTTCCGATTTAAAATATGAAAATCCTTCTAAGACCGCCAGTCATCACAACGGCATTTGGGCTTCTGAGCAGACATTTCTTCGACTTTTTAAAGAGGGAAATCCGGATTTTGCAAAAGCAATAGCCAACTCAACTCTTCTTAGTTCTGGTGTAAAGCACGATGGAAAAGACACTCTTCGAGTTGCAAAAAATAATGCCTTTGTACTCCTTACCCTTTTGTCCCGCGCCTCCATCGAGGGCGGTGTATCTCCGGATGTAGCTTACGATCTCAACGACTTTTTTGCACAACGCATCGAGGACGCAGATTCTATTGCCTCCAACACCCAGGTATGTAAGGAGCTCATGCAGACATATTTCAATAAAGTCTGTGACGCAAAAAAAGCTTCCGGAGTTTCTTCCATAGTAAAAAATAGTTGTGACTATATCACCACCCACATCACGGAAAAAATCACTCTGAGCGATTTGGCCGAGAGAAGCGGCTACTCGGAGTACTATTTTTCCAGAAAATTCAAGCAGGAGATGGGCCTTTCTATCACAGAATATATCATGCAGCAAAAAATTGAGCGGGCAAAGGAACTGCTCTCAACCACCAATCAAAGTATTCTTGATATCAGTTTGAAACTGTCCTTTAATTCCCGCTCGTATTTTTCAGATAGTTTTCAAAAGCTCGTAGGTATCTCACCCGGCGAGTACCGAAAACAAAATTTAAAATTATAGTGCCTGTGAAGTCATGGTATGTTCGCCAGCGCCAAGTTCTGCCGTCTGGCCGTCTTCCAACTTCACAACTGCTTTTGTATTTGCCGGAATGACAAATCTATACGAAATCTTATCGCCTTCGTATTTCCAGCTGCTTTCTATCTTTCCTACTCGTCCCCATCAAAGAAGCAGAATCCACTCCATCATCTGTCACACTGACTTTATTATAAAAGTCAAAATGCAGGTCCATAACCATTTTTTTGAGAATATGTATATTATTTCGTTTCCTTTTTTGGTACGAAGGAATCAAAAATAAAAAGATCAAAATCCCCGGCCCTATTCTCCAAGTCCTCCTGAGACTTTATAGTCCAGGCTACTGAGAGTGCGCGGTAAAGATAGCGGCAAATGCTACGGGATAAATCCTTGTAGTAGTGATGATTGTAGGCGATAAAATCCGGCTTTATCAAAAAGTTTAAAAGAAGGTTGTGGGTGAGGCTGTAGACAATTCGTGGAAACTCGCGCTGTCCTTCCTTGTAGTGATTGTCAGACAAAAATCCTCGAACTATCTCTGGTCTATTTTTTCGATACCAAAATACACCGAGTGGGTTGAAGGACTCGATGCAGTAGACTCCGTCATAATTTGCAAGCATAGCATCCGCCATAGGACAGACTTCCGGGTCAAAAGCGGGAATCTTGTACTCGATGATAAGCGGAACTTTGCCACCAATTAGTTCTAACACTTCTGAAAACTTGGGAATTTTTTCCTGTGACTTGCAAAGGGAAAATGACTGTAACTGCTCGTAAGTATAGTCAGCAATCTTGCCCTCTACCCCGCAAACTCGCTTTAGGGTAAAGTCGTGGAATACCACCAGTTCCTTGTCCTTGGTCAGCTGTACATCCAGCTCGATACCATAATTTGCATCCACTGCCTTTTTAAAAGCCGCCATGGAATTCTCTGGCGCATCGGTGGCATTGTCATGCAATCCGCGATGGGCATAGAGACGCCCCTTTAGAGGAGCAGTATCTGGCCTGTGCAGCATACGAGGCATGATAGCAAGCAGATAAAGTATAGCGACAACCAATATAATAATTCCTACAATTTTTAAAATCCCCAACATATCTAATCCGCTCCTTATTCAAAGGTAAATACGTTCAAAAACTGCTTTGCGCGCTCTGTCTTTGGATTTGTAAAAAATTCATCTGGAGCCGCCTCTTCTAAAATCTTGCCCTGGTCGATAAAGACAACTTTATCCGCTACCGCCTTGGCAAACTGCATCTCGTGAGTGACGATGATCATGGTTCTGCCCTGTTTTGCCAAATCAAGCATAACATCAAGGACTTCACGCACCATCTCAGGATCTAATGCCGCTGTAACCTCATCGAAAAGCAAAATCTCCGGATGCATGCAAAGAGCACGCACGATGGCAACACGCTGTTTTTGTCCACCGGAAAGTTGTCTTGGATAAGACGATGCCTTGTCTGCAAGTCCGACACGCTCTAAAAGCTGCATAGCCTCTTTTTTCACCTCGTCCTTGTCACGCTTTTGTACCTTGGTCGGGGCGATGGTGATATTGTCCAAAACACTCAAATGTGGAAACAAATCATAACTCTGGAAAACCATACCAATCTTCTGACGAAGCTGTACCAGATTGTCTTTGCCGATAGTCTCACCTTCTAAGACTACTTGGCCGCCCTGGATATCTTCTAGGGAATTGATACAGCGAAGCAGGGTTGATTTACCACATCCGCTGGGGCCGACCACAACCACCACTTCACCCTGTTCTATATCCAGGTTGATGCCGTCTAGAATGCGTTTTCCTTCGTATTCCTTTATGAGATTTTTTATCTGTAAAACTTTTTCTGCCATATATGGTCTCCTTGTATATTTGCAGGCCTAAGCCAGACTCCATCTTTTTTCCAAATAGCGAGCCAGCATGCTGATTGGCCAGCAAGCCAAAAAGTACAAAATAAAGACAACCAGGAATACTCCAAATGCTGCATTCGGACTGGTCATACGGTTGGCCTCGATAATCTGCTGGGCCACTTTCAACATCTCGACTACACCTATCATAAGAACCAGACTGGTGGTCTTGATCATACGAGTGATCAGGTTGATAGAAAGCGGAATCAGTCGCTGCAGGGTCTGTGGAATGATAATGTAGAGATAAGTCTGCTTTTTTGTCATACCAAGAGCTTCTGCCGATTCGAACTGGTGCTTTGGAATGCTAATCAAGGCTCCTCGAACCAGATCTCCCATCTCGGCCACTCCCCAGAGGGTAAAGACGATAACGGATGCCACCTCTCCCGAGAGGTTGACTCCCATGACACGGGTAGTTCCGAAATAGACGATAAAAAGCAAGACAAGCTGCGGCATAATCCGGATAATCTCCAGATAAATGCGAAAGATAGCCCGCACAAGTTTATTTTTCATGGTCATAAGCGATCCCACCAAAATTCCAATGGGAATACTTAGGGCGATAGCTACTAAGCTTATTTTCATGGCAACCCACAGGCCTTCTAGAAGACGAAGCATGTTGGTTCCTTTGAAAAGAACATCAATCCCCAAATCCAGCATAACGCAGTCTCCTTTCCAACCAACTTCCAATCAAAGAAACTGGTAGCAATATAATAAGATAAAATATCACCAGCAAGGTGAGGCACTCCAAGGTCTTGTAGTGAAGACCGATGAGATCTTTTGCCGTAAACATCAAGTCCATCAGGCTGATGGCAGAGAAAACGCTGGTCTCTTTTAAAAGGAAAATCACATTGGCCACAAAAGCCGGCACGCTGATAGATACCGCCTGCGGCAAGATAATGTAGCGCATGGTCTGCGTCTGGTTCATGCCAAGACTCAGGGCGCTCTCCCGCTGAATCGGAGCAATGGAATCCAAGCCGCTGCGAAAAGCCTCAGCCATGTAACTGCCGCCTAAAAAAGCAAGTCCGATAACGCCGCAGGTCTCAGGCTGCAGAGAAATCCCGATTTTTGGAAATCCATAATAGATAAAAAACAATTGTACTAAAAGCGGTGTGTTACGGCTGATTTCGATATAGACCATAACAATCTGACGCACAATGGGAATGCGATGGTACAAAACCATCGCACAAATCAAGCCAAGTATAATGGAAAAAGCGATACCCATAAGCCCTATCTTTACGGTGAGTACCGCCGCCTTTTCATACATTGGCAAGTACTTTGTCATAAATGCTATATCCATGGTATCGCTTCCTCCTAAATTTTTCCACATATGTGTCTATGATACACATATGTTATTTTTCGTGCAAGTCTTATTCGGTCTTGCCACCCTCTACTACAAGTGTCTCCTCGTAGTCTGTTCCATAAGTATCTACAAGTGTTTCTTCGTAATCCTTGTGGAAGAAATTCTCATTTCCGAGACTCTCGATTTCCTCGTTGATCCAATCAAGTAATGTGGTATTTCCCTTTGTCACTGCTGGAGCAATGGTATCTGAACTTCCAAGTGATGAGATACCTACTTCATATCCCTCATTTTGCAGAGCAAAAGCGATAACCTCTGTGTTGTCATTGGCCCAAGCAACAGATGTACCATTCTGGAAAGCTTCCTTGGCAGTTGCGTATGAATCAAACTTCTGCAATGGGATGTCTGGATAATTCTCTGTCAAGTAAAGTTCTGCTGTAGTTCCAGAAATTACGATAATCGAATCATCCTCATTCCAATCATCAAGACTTGTAATAACATTGTCCTCTCTTGATACAACACCAAGTGCTACGTTCATGTAAGGGAGTGCAAAATCAACCTGCTCAGCTCTCTCGTCTGTCACAGTAAAGTTTGCTAAAATCACATCCACCTTGCCAGTCTGCAAATACTCGATACGGTTAGCCGCCTCAGTTGAAACAAAATTGACTTCTACTCCCAAGTCCTCTGCCAAACGGTTTGCAAAATATACATCGTATCCTTGATACTCTCCATTCTCATCTACATAACCAAATGGATTTTTGTCAGAAAAAACTCCGATATTGATGGTTCCATCTTCCTTGATTTCATCCAAGGTACGATAAGTTCCACTGGCCTCGGTTCCATCTGCTTCAGCTGCTTCTTTTGCACTATCCGAATTTGCGCCACCACAGGCTACCAAACCCATACTCAGGGCACCTGCAAGTGTCAACGCCAATAATTTTTTCAGTTTAAGGTTTTTCATTTTTTCTTCCTCCTTTTGTTTTGTTGAGGATGATTTTATCCCACTATTCCTACTATGTCAATAGGGAATATAGGAAATTTTTAAGGCATCTTGTATTTATTTCCATACAAAATGCCCTAATTATCAATTCACCATTTATCAAATTTGCACAAAGCACCAGGCCAGGCAAACTTCCACAGGAGCCTCATCTCGCCCCGACCAGCCGAAGATACAGGGCGTGGGGGCCAGGGGCAAACCCACCTCAAATGCTAATTTGGCTGTACAAG
>CAVIOJ010000131.1:0-5316 GCA_963644225.1 Lachnospiraceae bacterium
CCGTAAGCCAGGCGCCAAAAGAATTTGCCCCTGTAAAACTTACTATTTATGAGGATTTTGACTTAAACGAATATTCTTCCATGTCAGAAGTCTTAGAAGTCTTTTTTGCAAAAAGAAATAAATATACGGTGATTCACCAAAAATCCACCGATTTGCGAAAAATTATAAGTATCCATCTCGAACGCGACAGGAAAAAGTATCAATTACAAAAGAAACAATTAGAAGACACCGAAAAGAAAGATAAATATCGTATTTATGGTGAAATGCTTCACACTTTTGGATACGAAGCAAAGCCAGGTGACAAAAAAATCGAAGTTATAAACTATTACGATAATACTCCGCTTACCATTCCATTAGATGAGACGCTAAGTGCCATGGAAAATGCGAAAAAATACTTCGATAAATATGCCAAGTTAAAGAGAACAAGCGAAGCGCTCTCTTCCTATATTGTGGAAACGCAAAATGAAATCTTACATTTGGAGTCCATAGAAAATGCATTAAATATAGCTGAGAACGAGGCAGATTTAGCTGAAATCAAAGAAGAGCTGGTAGAATATGGTTTCATCAAAAAACACAGTAGCAAGAAAAAAGGTCGCACAGAAAAAAGTAAGCCTCTTCATTTTGTCGACAAGAACGGTTTTCATATCTATGTTGGAAAAAATAACTTTCAAAATGATTGGTTAACCTTCAAGTATGCCAGCGGAAACGATTGGTGGTTTCACGCAAAAAAAATCACTGGTTCACACGTAATTGTTAAATCTGAAAATTCAGAACTTCCAGACGAAACATATGAAACTGCCGCAGCCTTGGCCGCTTACTATTCCAGCGGACGAGAAAATGAAAAGGTAGAAATCGACTATTTGCAAAAGAAAAATGTTAAAAAGCCAAACGGCTCCGCGCCCGGCTTTGTCGTGTATTATACCAACTATTCCATGGTAGCCACTCCATCGCTTAATGGCCTAACACAGATAGATGACTAAAACACGTTAGAATTCTACAAGTATCAATATATTTTTTATAATATGCTTCGCCAAATCAAAAAGTACCCACAAAAGACACCTTAGAGTATCATCCCGTGGGTACTTGCAAATTTGGACAAATATTCTTTTATGGCAGGATATCCTTCTAAATCAGGATCCTCATCTAAAAGTAAATCCACATCAGAAGATGCCAATTTCAATTCTTCGGCATCTCCAATAATATCTGCCAGACGAAATCCCAATTCACCACTTTGTCGAATTCCAAAGAAATCTCCAGGACCCCTTAATTTCAGATCCTCCTCTGCAATATAAAAACCATCATGAGATTTATTCATAACTTCAAGTCGCGGTGTAATTTTACTGCCCTTAGAGCCATCCATCAAAATGCAATATGATTGCGCATCTCCACGGCCGACTCTGCCTCGCAGCTGATGAAGTTGTGCCAGTCCAAAGCGATTAGCGTTTTCAATCATAATAACTGTCGCATTTGGTACATTCACACCTACTTCTACTACTGTCGTCGAAACCAAAATATCAATTTCTCCACGAGCAAAATCTTCCATAATCTTATTTTTTTCAGATGCCTTCATTTTGCCATGTAAGGTTTTGATAACAGTACTGTTTTCAAAAAATCCCCGGATATTTTTTGCATAATCCGTCACATTTTGTGCTTCAGTATTTTCACTCGCTTCTACAAGTGGGCAGATAATATAAGCCTGGTGCCCTGCGTCTAGTTCTCCTGCGATCATCTCATAGCTTTTCTTGCGAAGTTTTTCCTTGATCACACAAGTTTTTATAGCTTTACGTTCTGCGGGCATATCCTTGATAATCGAGACTTTCATATTCCCATATAAAATCATGGCGAGCGTTCTAGGAATCGGAGTAGCACTCATAACTAACATATGAGGCTCCTTCCCTTTTTTAGAAAAATTCTCTCTTTGTCTAACTCCGAAGCGATGTTGTTCGTCTGTAATTACAAGAGCCAAGTCCAAATAAGAAACCTTTTCCTGAATCAAAGCATGTGTTCCTACAACAAAAAGAGAGTTTTCATTTGCCAAAACTTCATATGCCTTTTTCTTTTGTGCGGCAGTCATTGAGCCTGTGAGTAAAACCACCGAATACGGCAACGAAAAATCTTCGCACATCTGTCGAAAAGACTGGGCATGCTGCATCGCAAGCACTTCCGTCGGTGCCATAATAGCCGCTTGATGGCCTGATGAAACCACATCAAGCATGGCAAGGAAAGCCACAATGGTCTTTCCCGAACCTACATCTCCCTGTATAAGTCTTTGCATCAAAGTCGGTCCTCGCAAATCATCCAAAAGCAAATGCAAAGTATCTCTTTGACCCTTTGTGAGTTCATAAGGCAACTTATTTACAACTTCATAAACAAGTGATTTCTCATTGAATTCCCAAGTATTTTCTATCCCTATAGAGCCCTTTTCCAAGATTCTGCTTTGCAAAATAAAATAGAAAAATTCCTCATAGACCAGTCTTCTTCTGCTCTTTTTGAGCTCTTCAAAATCTACTGGAAAATGCAGACCCCTAAGAGCTTCTTCATGTGAAAAAAAATCTTCTCGCACCACGATATTTTTCGGCAAAATATCCGTTTCAAAATCATATTCCTTTATTTCATCAAAAGCCATTGCCACCACTTTTCGAATAGCATTTTGATTCAAGCCTTTTGTCGAAGAATAAATAGGTTGCAGATTGTTTTTTATTTTTTTGTACTGTTCTAAAGTAAAAACAGCCGGCTGTTCTAACTTGTAAGTATACCCATCTTTAATAAGCTTTCCAAAGAGGATAAATTCACTTCCAACTGGCATACTTTTCCCTATATAAGGCATACGAAACCACACGCAGGATATAGCCATTTGATTTCTATCAAAAGCAGTGGCCGTTGTAATATCCATATTTCTTCCTCTTCTATATACTGCAGGAGTCTTTAAAAAAACTTGCAAAGCTACAAGTCCTCCCACTTCTTCCTCATCGACGAGTGAAATATCTGGATATTCCTGATAAGTCCTGGGAAAATGAAGGAGTATATCACCAACGGTGTATACTCCTATCTTTTGAAATAATTGTTCAGTTTTTTCTCCTACACCCTTGATATCTCGGATGGAAGATGTCAAATCCATAAGCAATCCTATTCTACTGATGCAATATAATAATAAACTGGCTGTCCACCCATCTGAAGTTCTACTTCAAGATCACCGAATTCTGCCGAAACAGCATCTACAAGTGCATTGGCATCTTCTTCAGAAACATCCTCGCCATAATAGATACTAACAATAGCGGAATCCTCGTCAACCATCTCAGAAATCATCGAAACAAAAGTCTTGGTAATATCAGTATCTACAGACAAAATTCCTGCATCGCCGATTCCCATATAATCGCCCTGATGAATTTCTTTGTCATCTATAACTGTATCTCTTACTGCATAAGTAACCTGACCAGTTTTAACATTGGAAATTTCCTCTGTCATGCGTTCTTCATTTTCTTTTGCAGACTGTTCTGGAATAAAGTTAATCAAAGCAGTGATTCCTTGAGGAATAGTCTTTGTAGGCAGTACAATAACTTCCTTGTCTTCGCAAATACTTGCAGCCTGATTGGCAGCCAAAATAATATTTTTATTGTTTGGCAAAACAAATACAGTCTTGGCATTAACTTTAGCGATGGCGTCTAACACATCTTCCGTACTAGGATTCATAGTCTGACCGCCCTCAATCATGCAATCTACACCAAGTTCTTTGAAAATCTCGCCTAAACCTTCTCCAATAGAAACAGCAACAAATCCCATTTCTTTTTCTGGTTCTGCAGGCGCAGAGCTTTCCAAAGCAGTTTCTTCAGAAGATTCATCAGCTGCAGCTGCTTTTTGGGCGTCTTTCATCAAACGTTCCTGGTGCTCTTCTCTCATATTATCAATTTTGATTTTGCTAAGAGAACCATGAGTAAGCGCTGTTTGAATAGCAAGACCTGGGTCATTGGTATGAACATGAGTCTTGACGATTTCATCATCAGCAACAACAACAATCGAATCTCCAATAGATTCAAGATAAGCCTTGTACTCAGCTTCCTGCTTCTGTGTCATAGGCTTGTCAAGTACAATGATAAACTCAGTACAATAACCAAACTTAATCTCTGCTTCTGTCTCTGGCGCCACTTTTGCCGGTGCCGAAGATTCCTGGACGTCAATTTCATAGTCAACTTCCTTGCCCATAAGACAGTCAAAAGCACCTTGCATAACAACTACAAGTCCCTGTCCACCAGAGTCAACAACTCCAGCCTGCTTTAATACTGGCAGCATATCTGGAGTCTTGCTCAAAACAAGATCCGCCTCTTTTATAACTTCCTCGATGAAATATACAACATCATCAGTCGTATCAACAAGCTCTAGAGCCTTGTCAGCTGCTCCTTTTGCCACGGTAAGAATAGTTCCTTCCTTTGGCTTCATAACAGCCTTATAAGCTGTCTCAACAGCGCGCTGCGTAGCCTCACAAAGTACATCTACATCTACTTCATCTACTTCTTTGATTGCCTTGGTAAATCCACGAAGAAGCTGAGACAAGATAACACCTGAGTTACCACGAGCTCCACGCAAAGAACCAGAAGAAATAGCCTTTGCAAGGGTCTTCATATCTACCTGCTCTAATGAACTAACTTCTTTTGCTGCTGACAAAATTGTCATAGTCATATTAGTTCCTGTATCACCATCTGGAACTGGAAAAACATTTAACTCATTAATCCATTCTTTTTTTGATTCTAAGTTTTTCGCACCTGCCAAAAACATCTTGGCTAAAGTAGCCGCATCGATTGTATTATTATTCACGACAAACAATCCTCCTTAGTCAATTACTCTTACGCCTTCGACGTAAATGTTCATTGATTTTACTTTCATTCCTGTAAATGCTTCTACTTTATATTTAACTGTCTCCATCAAATTGTCTGCCACAGTAGAAATACCAACACCATACGCAACAATAACATGAAAATCCAATGTGATTTCATTGTCAGAATTCACAGTAACTTCGATACCATGATTCAAGTAGTCCTTCTTTAGTAACTTAACAAGACCATCTTTCATATTAACTGCTGCCATACCTACAATTCCGAAGCATTCAACTGCCACGGATCCAGCGTAAGTAGCAATAACATCAGACTCGATAACAATTTTTCCCAAGTTTGTTTCCATTTGACCTTGCATATCTATACCTCCATAAATATTTCTATAGATTTTATGACACAAATTCGACATAATATGGTTACATTATATATGTTTTGAAATAAAATACAATCAATTTTTTTCTTATTGTAGACAAATATTTGAAAAAAGCGA
>CAVIOJ010000132.1:0-13391 GCA_963644225.1 Lachnospiraceae bacterium
CAAGGTAGAGCAGGCGTCAGAATAAATTGTAAAAGTAGAAAAATATAGTAGGAGAAAAGGAGTACATATGATGCTAAATATTTTATTACCGACACTTATTTCATTTGCTATCGCAGTAGGTTTATCTTTCTGGGTAATACCATTCTTGCGTAAACTAAAAGTAGGACAGACAGAAAGAGAAGAGTTGGAATCTCATCAGATCAAGACTGGAACTCCGACCATGGGAGGAATCATCATTCTCTTGGCTCTTTTGATCACATCGCTTTTCTTTGTGAAATCAAATCCTAACATTGTTCCTGTTTTGGTTCTTACATTGGGATTGGGCCTCATCGGATTTATCGATGATTATCTAAAAGTAGTTCTTCGACGCTCGGATGGTCTTTTGGCTTGGCAAAAATTATTGCTTCAGATTGTTGTTACCACTATTTTTGCTTTCTACATCGTAAAGGTATCGGATATTAGTCTTGATATGATCGTTCCTTTCACCCATGGAACAATGGTTATTGATTTGGGATTTTTGGCTATTCCTCTTCTTTACTTTGCAGTAATTGGAACGGTAAATGGAGTCAACTTTACCGATGGATTAGATGGACTTGCATCTACAGTTACCTTGATTGTTGCAGTATTTTTCACAGGGGCTTCATTGCTCCTTGGCGGTGGAATTGAGCCGGCAACATGTGCAGTAGCAGGCGCCTTGATGGGATTTTTACTCTTTAATGTATATCCGGCCAGCGTCTTTATGGGAGATACAGGATCTCTTGCTTTGGGCGGCTTTGTGGCTGCGGCAGCTTATATGTTACAGATGCCTCTCTTTATTTTGATTGTTGGATTTATCTACTTACTTGAAGTAGTTTCTGTTATTTTGCAGGTGGGATATTTTAAGATTACCCATGGAAAGAGAATCTTTCGTATGGCACCGATTCATCATCACTTTGAGTTGGGCGGATGGTCAGAGACGAGAGTTGTTTGCGTTTTTGGAATTGTAACTGTTCTGCTTTGCCTCATTGGATTTGCTGGTATTTACTAAAAAGGAGATAAAAATGGATATTTCAAACAAGTCATTTATCGTAGTTGGAACTGGAAAAAGCGGAATTGCAGCGGCAAATCTACTTTTAAATTACACAAAAAATGTCTGCCTCTATGATGGCAATGAGGGCATGGACAGAGAGGCCTTTTTTAAAAAAAATCCTTCTTTGCAGGGGATGGAGCTGATCTTAGGAGAGTTAGATGAAAGCAAGATAGATTCGATTGATATCGCGATACTTAGCCCTGGTGTACCTTTGGATATTCCGGTTGTCTGCAGCCTAAAGGAGCAGGGCGTTACCATCTGGGGAGAGATAGAACTTGCTTTTGTCCTTGGAAAGGGAAGCGTTTGCGCCATTACAGGAACCAACGGAAAGACTACCACAACAACACTGGTAGGACAGATCATGGCTCGTCATTTTGATCACGTTGCAGTGGTTGGAAATATCGGAATTCCTTATACAAGTCTTTGCCAAGAGACAGTGGATGATTCTGTTGTAGTTGCGGAAATTAGCAGTTTTCAGCTTGAAACCATTGATACTTTTGCGCCAAAGGCGGCAGCGATTTTAAATATCACTCCAGACCATTTGAATCGCCATCATACCATGGAAAATTACATCAAGGCCAAAGAAGATATAGTTAAAAATCAGTCTGAAGATGATGTGTGCGTTCTTAATTATGACGATGTGGTTTTACGAAACTTTGGTGATGGCCTAAAGCAAAAGGTTATTTATTTTTCCAGCACAAAAGTACTTCCAAACGGCCTGTATTATCTGGATGGAAGTATTTACTGGGCAAAAGATGGCGGTGTGGAAAAAATTATAGATGTAGATGAACTCAATATTCTTGGAGCTCACAATTATGAAAATGTCATGGCGGCAGTAGCCCTTTGTGCTTCTTTTGATGTTCCTATGGATACCATTCGCCAGGGCTTGCGGGAGTTCCATGCAGTAGAGCATCGAATCGAATTTGTCTGCAAAAAAAGAGATGTCGCTTTTTACAATGATTCAAAGGGAACCAATCCGGATGCTGCTATCAAGGCAGTGCTTGCCATGAACTGCAAGACAGTATTGATTGGCGGTGGATATGACAAGGCATCTACTTATGATGAGTGGATTGAAAGCTTTGGAGACAAGGTCAAAAAGTTAGTTTTGATCGGTCAGACCAGAGAAAAGATTGCAGAGTGTGCCAAGGCTCACGGCTTTTTGGATTATGTTTTTGCTGACAGTTTGGAAGAAGCAATTGATATCTCTTATGAGTCAGCAATGCCAGGGGAAGCGGTACTTTTGTCGCCGGCTTGTGCAAGCTGGGGCATGTTTGATAATTATGAGCAGCGAGGCGATATATTCAAGGAGTATGTAAGAGGCTTAGCTGAGTAGTTACAAGACGGCTGGCATTTTGCTTCTCTTTTGATGCAGGCTGGTAAAGCTGCAGCATGAGACACTGGCAAATTATTAACGGATTTAGATTTTTAAAAACTAAGAAAGGAGCAAATTATGCGGGAAAAAGCGAAAAATCAAAAGCAAAAAATACGCAGAAAAAGTGTGCAGAATATTGATTACACCTTGCTTTTGATGATTATCTGCATCCTGGGTTTTGGCCTTGTCATGCTCTATAGCACCAGCGCCTACAATGCCACCTTAAAATTTGGCTCCTCTATCTATTATTTAAAACGACAGATTCGTGCGGCGGCCATTGGTTTTGTCCTCCTTTATATTTGTATAAAGCTAGGCTATCGATTTTTTGAAAAAGTAACATTTTTGGCCTACGTACTGGCGACCTTTCTTTGTATTATCGTTATTTTCGTGGGAGATGAGAGCCATGGTTCTTCCCGCTGGCTTAGCATCGGAGGGTTTTCTTTTCAGCCTTCAGAACTTGGAAAAGTTGCTGTGATTTTATTTTTGGCTACTGTAATTAGCAAAAGACCAAATATCTTATATACAGGATTGGGTCACATAAAGCTCTTTGCCTGTCTTTTGCCAATTCTTTTGCCGGTTGCCTATACCAACCTTAGTACAGCGGTTATTATTGCGGGTATCGCCTTTCTTATGATTTTTATTGCCAGCCCGAAAAAAAGGATTTTTGCGGCCCTTATTGCGGCGGTTTTTGCAGTGGGAGCCATCTTCCTTTTGTTTTCGAGCGGCGGCTATCGATTGGAACGTATTCAGACCTGGCTTCATCCAGAAGAACATTATGACTCGGCCTATCAGACCTTGCAGGGCCTTTATGCTATTGGCTCTGGCGGGCTTTTCGGCAAAGGTCTCGGAGAGAGTATGCAAAAGATGGGCTTTGTTCCTGAGGCGCAAAATGACATGATTTTTTCCATCATTTGCGAGGAACTCGGTCTTTTTGGAGCTATCTGCGTTATCCTTATGTATTTACTTCTCCTTTGGAGACTCCTTTTGATTGCGGGCAGTGCCAAGGATATGTTTGGCTCTTATCTTGTGATCGGGATTATGTGTCATATTGGACTTCAGGTCTTTTTAAATATCGCTGTCGTGACCAATCTTTTCCCAAACACAGGTGTGACTTTACCTTTTATCAGTTATGGAGGATCGGCGCTTATGATTCTGATTGCTGAGATGGGGATTGCTCTTAGCGTGTCAAAAAGTGCAAAGGTGGACGAGACATGAGTAGAAAAAGAGCTATGAGACAAGATGTGCAAAATAATAGAGAAGAAGTTTCGGGTAGAAAAAAAGCAAGACCTAAGCCTTTTTCGAAATTTAGATTTTATTTTTTAAATATTCTCCTTGGCTTTGTGATATTTGTATTGCTTGCAGTTATGATGATATACGCCTTTTGTTCACTTCATGAGACTACAGTTTCGGGCAGTACTATCTATACGGAGGATGAAATCAAGGCTTATGTTTTAGATGATTCCTATTCGGCGAAAAATGCTGTCTATGCCTTTGCTAAAAATCTAATTCAACCGAAAAAAGATATTCCTTTTGTAAAAAATATAAAGGTAAAACTTACATCTTATGACAAAATCAAGATTACGGTTACACAAAAGGATCTTTTTGGCAGAGTTAGTCAAAGTGACGGTGCCATGGTGTATTTCGATGAAGATGGACAGGTCGTTGAGATCTCGGAGAGAGTAATAGAAAGCGTTATGCCGGTTACCGGAGTGACGGTTGATGATGCTACTGTGGGAAGCCAGGTGAGTTTGGATGACAAACAGCTGACCTTTATGCTGAATCTTTTGAAGGCATTGGACAAATATGACATTGCAGTGAGTTCTTTGGCCTTTGATGAAAAAGGTGACATTTCTGTTGCCTATGCAAACATACTAATCAGTGTGGGAGACTCTTCTTATCTTGAGGAGAAGATTATGCGTCTTCCGCAGATACTTCCAAATCTGGAGGGACAGACTGGTACACTACATTTAGAGAACTTTTCTTCGGAAAATACAGATATTGTATTTGAAAAGCCAAAAAGCTGATGTGGATAATTTTCCATTTTTTGAAAAAATAGGTTGATAATTGCCCACAAAATATATATTATAGACTATATGAATTTATGTTAATAAAATCACGACGAGTGCGTGGATTTTTATGGATAGGAAGAAGGAGGAAGTAACCTTGCTTGAGATTATGACAAATGAGGCAGACGCTAGCGCAAAAATCATCGTTGTCGGTGTCGGTGGAGCTGGCAATAATGCTGTAAATAGAATGATTGATGAGAATATCGCGGGAGTAGAATTTATCGGAATCAATACTGATAAGCAGGCTCTTGCTACATGTAAAGCACCTACTTTGATTCAAATTGGTGAGAAATTGACCAAGGGACTTGGTGCAGGAGCTCAGCCTGAGATCGGCCAGAAGGCTGCAGAGGAGACTGCAGAGGAGATTTCTTCTCACATCAAGGGCGCTGATATGGTATTCGTTACCTGTGGTATGGGTGGCGGAACTGGTACAGGAGCTGCTCCTGTTGTTGCTCGTATTGCAAAGGAACAGGGTATCCTTACCGTTGGTGTTGTTACCAAACCTTTCAAATTCGAAGCAAAGACCCGTATGGTCAATGCAGAGGGCGGAATCGAACGCCTCAAGGAAAATGTTGATTCTTTGATTGTCATTCCAAATGACAAGTTATTAGAGATTGTTGATCGTAGAACTACAATGCCAGAAGCTTTGAAGAAGGCAGACGAAGTTTTACAGCAGGCAGTACAGGGTATCACAGACCTGATCAATGTACCTGCACTTATTAACCTTGATTTTGCTGATGTACAGACTGTTATGAAGGACAAGGGTCTTGCTCATATCGGTATCGGTAGAGCCAAGGGAGATGAGAAGGCTACCGAGGCTATTCGTATGGCTGTTGAGAGTCCACTTCTTGATACTACTATCAATGGTGCGACCCATATCATCATCAATATCTCTGGTGATATTTCCCTTATGGATGCAGATACAGCTTCTACCTATGTCAAGGATTTGGCTGGTGAGTCTGTCAATATCATCTTTGGTGCAAAATACGATGAGACTATGCCAGATGAGGCTTCTATTACAGTTATTGCAACTGGACTTGATGAGGGCGCATCTGCAAGAAAGCCTATGACAGCTTCTTTACTTGGCAGCATGCAGTATGCTGGAGGAGCAAAGCCTGGTGCAACTGCATCACATGTACAGCCTGGTGCTTCTGCTACCATGCCAAAGGTTACACCACAGCAGGTTAACCCATCAGCAGCTACTTCTGCAGCCAGCAGCTTTTCACAGCTTGCAAAGCCACAGCAGCCAACCAGTACTGTAAAGCAGCAGGATATCAAGATTCCTGACTTCTTAAAGAATACAAAGAGATAATTTCATTTTAAAAATACAATATAGATTGGGATTTTATAATGCAAGGGGGCATCTTTTGGTGCTCCCTTTTTGTATTGACAAAGGAGGTGACATGTGTTTTAATAGAACCTTGTCTGGAAACGATTTCAGCAAATCCAGTTTCTTGGGCTTGAGATTAAGTGAGTATAATTTCTAAGGGATTCAAGGGTAGAGAGTTTTGATAAATATATGAAAAGTTTTCTGAATTGTAATGAACTTGAAATTTTGGTGAGATAAGATTTGGTGAATCGAAAATCTTGGTGGAGCGAGATTTTTGAGAAAAGGAGTGACAAAAATGGAATTTAAAGTAATGTTAAAAAATGAGAGTGATGTTATGGAATTTGTACAGGCGGCTACAAACTCGCCGGCTGCAATTGATTTAAAAAGCGGAGCTATTTATTTGGATGCAAAATCTCTTCTTGGTGTTATGAGTATGTGCATTATGCGTGAGGTTCGCGTGATGTGCAGACAGGAAGATGATAATTTTGTTGATTCAGTCAAGAAATTTGCCATTGCCTAGTAAATTTCCTATACTGGTTAGTAGCTTGTCTTGATATTTTAAATGGGTCAAGTAGATAAATTAGAGTCAGTCGATGCAGACTGGCTTTTTTTTATGGCCTACTTTCTTTTAAGATACAAGAGTTTATTCTATAGATGTTGGTATGCTATAATTTTTCCTATGAAAATTAGTAAGTTGGTGGAAAATGAAAATAGAACACAGGTAGCCATTTCCGTGCGTGATCTGGTTGAATTTTTGCTTTCGGAGGGAGATATTGATGAGAGTCGCCCGAGCAGAATGCGAAATGATGCCATGGCGGCGGGAAGCCGTATGCATAGGAAGCTGCAAAAGGCGGCGGGCTCATTTTATCATCCGGAAGTTTTTCTAAAGACATCTATTTCCTACGAGGATTATGATTTCGCTATTGAGGGCCGGGCGGATGGTATCATTTACGATGATGACATGGAAAAATCGGATGTGCCCTGCATCGACGAAATCAAGGGTATGTATGCGGATGTTTTAAAATTTGAAGAAGCAATTCCTGTTCATATTGCCCAGGCCAAGGTCTATGCCTATATTTTTGCAAGTCAGATGCACTTGAAGCAGATTGCCATCCAGATGACATATGTCAATTTGGATACGGAGGAGATAAAAAAGTTTAGAGAAGAATTTGATTTCTCTGAGATCGAGGAGTGGTTTTTATCCTTGGTAGAGGCCTACAAGCCTTGGTCGGATTATCTCTACTATCACAGGAAAGAGCGCCAGGAATCCATACAGGGCCTGCAGTTTCCTTATGCTTATCGTCCTGGACAAAAGAAACTGGTATCGGATGTATATTTATCGCTTATGCGAGAGAAAATACTCTTTTTACAGGCTCCTACTGGAACAGGAAAAACCCTGGCTACGATTTTTCCTGCCGTCTGGGCCATGGGGCAGGGAAATGGTGAAAAAATTTTTTACCTGACAGCCAAAAATGCTGCGGGCGTGGTAGCCAGAGAGACTTTTGATTTATTGCATCAAAAAGGATATCAGGGAAAGACGGTATGCCTGATGGCAAAGGATAAGATGTGCCCTTTAGAAGAGCGGTCTTGCAATCCGACTGATTGTCCCTATGCGGCGGGGCATTTTGATAGGGTAAGAGATGCGGTCTATGCCATTTTGGGTCAGGAGACGATGATTGACAGGGACAAGATTTTTGCTTATGCCAAGGAATATCAGGTCTGCCCATTTGAATTTAGTCTGGATATCGCATCCTGGATGGACCATATCATTTGCGATTATAATTATGTCTTTGATCCAAATGTATGCCTGAAGCGTTTTTTTGCGGAGGGCATTCGCGGCGACTATCTCTTTTTGGTAGACGAGGCTCATAACTTGGTAGATAGGGCCAGAGAGATGTACTCTGAGACTTTGATAAAAGAAGAATTTTTATCAATGAAAAAGATTTTAAAGCCTTTTGGAAAAAAGGTGGAAAATGCCCTGGAGCGATGCAATAAAGACTTGCTTGTCTACAAGAGACAGTGCGATAAGATGTTGCTTGTAGAGCAGATGGATGCCTTTTTGTTTGCCCTGCTTCGTCTGGCATCGGAAATGGAAAAAATCTTACAAGGGGATGTAAAAATAGAAAATAGGGATCAGGTTTTGGAGTTTTATTTTAAGGTGAGAAACTTTATTAGCCTGTCTGATTATTTGGATGAACATTACCGGATTTACTGCGATTTTAATGAGGAAGGACAGTTTTGCCTCCATCTTTTTTGTGCGGATCCTTCTTATATGCTGCAGATGCGCTTGGATAGAGCCAGAGCCTGTGTTTTCTTTTCCGCTACCTTGCTTCCGATTCAGTACTACAAGGAACTTTTGTGCAATAAGACGGATGTCTATGCTGTCTATGCCAATCCCGTTTTTGATCCCGCAAAACGTCTTCTTTTAGTAGGAGATGATGTCACAAGCAAGTATACAAGACGTGGCATTGAGGAGTATCGCAGGTATGCCAATTATATTGCAAAAATCGTCTCTGCAAAAAAGGGAAATTATATGGTTTTTTGCCCGTCTTATCGTGTGCTTACGGATGTAAGCCAGCAGTTTATGGCGATAAATTTAAATAAAGCGGACATCATTTTTCAAAACAATCATATGACAGAAATTGAGCGTGAAGCTTTTTTGGAGGAGTTTGAAAAAGAAAGAGAAAAATCCCTGGTCGCCTTTTGCGTCATGGGAGGAGTTTTTTCGGAAGGAATCGACCTTAAGGGGGACCGCCTTATTGGATCGATTTTAGTGGGGGTAGGACTGCCCCAGATCGGTAACGAAAGAGAAGTTATTCGAGGTTATTTTGAGGATACTAACCGAAATGGATTTTTATTTTCCTATCTCTATCCGGGTATGAACAAGGTCATTCAGGCGGCAGGTCGTGTGATTCGAACTGACCAGGACTGCGGCGTGATTGCCCTGCTTGATGAGAGATTTTTGCTCCGGGACTACGCTGCCTGTTTTCCGAGGGAGTGGAGTGACTATAAACGGGGAAATCTGTCTTCGGTTAGCACCTTATTAGATGAATTTTGGGAAAATGTATAGCTTATCTGGCTATCTTTGGAAGCATGGATAAAAAGGCTTCCGCCGATGCAGATAAGGGCAAAGACGGATGTCTGGCTGCAACTAAGCTTCGCTTTGGCAGAGTCTCCTTTGTCTTTAATACCACAAGATCTTCTGTGTGGCTGGCGATGCAGTAGTCCGGTACGAAAGCAACACCGAGGCCTATGCTTGCAAGATCTAAGAGTAAATCGTTGGAATAGAGCTCGAAGGCTGGAACCAAGTCAAGGCGGTGATCTAAGAAAACCTGATGAAGATACTCGCTGGTTGTACTATTTTTATCCAACATCAAAATAGGAAGTCGAGAGATGGCTTTGAAGGTCATCTCTTTTTTTATCTCTGGGAAAAATTTGGGATTGGCCACAAATTCGTCCTGAAATAAAAGAAGGGTCTCTACTATATAGGAAGTATTTAGGCGGGAATTTGGATGGTTGGTAATGATTAAGTCTACCTTTCCCTGCTCGAGTAAATCCACGCAGGATTTTGATGAGGCATTGGTGATTCGAATAGGAACTTCCGGATAAGCCTCGTGAAATTTTTGAATATAAGGAACTAAAAAATAGCGGCAGATGGTGTCACTGGCACTGATGTGAAGCTGGCCTAAGTTGGTGTCGTTGACACTTTGAATCTGTTCTTCCCCGCGCTGTATCAAGTTCATGGCCGGTTCGATATGTTGCAGTAAGAGTTCCCCGGCTGGAGTCAGGGATACCTTTTTTGTGCTGCGGACAAAGAGGGGCTGGCCGATTTTTTTCTCTAGTGTCTTGATGGACTGAGAAACAGCCGATTGGGAGATGAAGAGCTGCTTGCTTGCCTCAGAAAAACTAAGGGATGAAGCGACATAATAAAAAACCTTGTAGAGTTCGTAATTGATATCCATAAAAATTCTCCTTTTAAAAAAGTGCGCTTATATGAGAAAGCTGCCAAGCGAATTGCCAATATCATTGATACAAATAGTATATAAGCAGAGATAATATCAGTCAAGGGGTTCGATAAGGAAGACTTATATATCTGATTAGGGAATATAATTATTTTTTTACCATTTACTATGCTATACTGATAGCAAGTTATGTTCCGTCAAAATTTCTCGTCTGACGGAGATTATATAGGTTTTTATTATTTGGAGGTGCCTTATGGTAAGAAGAGTATATGCGGAAAAAAAGCCAGAATACGCTGTTGCAGCCAAGTCTTTGCTTTCTGAGATCAAGAGTTATCTCGGTATTGATGGAATAAAGGGCGTTCGTGTTTTGATTCGCTATGATATTGAAAATATTTCAGATGAGACTTACAAAAAAGCGTTAAAGACAGTTTTTTGTGAGCTCCCTGTTGATGATTATTATGAGGAGACTTTCTCTTATGAAGGCAGAACTTTCTCTACAGAATACCTGCCAGGACAGTTTGACCAGCGTGCTGATTCCGCTGAGCAGTGTGTGAAACTTTTGAAAGAAGATGAGGAAGTAATCATCCATTCTGCTACTACTTATGTCATCGAGGGCGATATCTCTGATGAGCAGTTTGAGGCTATCAAAAAGCATTGCATCAATCCAGTGGATTCGAGAGAGACCGGAGACAAAAAGCCTGATACTTTGACAGACAACTTCGAAGAACCAGCAGATGTCATGATTTTTGACGGCTTTTCTTCAATGCCAGAGGATGAGTTGAAAAAACTCTACGATTCTCTTGGCCTTGCCATGACCTTCAAGGACTTTTTACATATTCAAAACTATTTTTCCATAGAGGAAAAAAGAGATCCATCCATGACAGAGATTCGTGTTTTGGATACATACTGGTCTGACCACTGCCGTCATACAACATTCTCTACAGAACTTAAAAATGTTACTTTCGCAGACGGATACTACCGCGGACCTATCGAAGATACCTACATGGATTATCTGGACAATTTCAAGATCTTATACAAGGACAGAGATGACAAGTTTGTCTGCCTTATGGATTTGGCACTTCTTGCCATGAAAAAGTTAAAGGCAGATGGATTGCTTGCAGACCAGGAAGAATCTGATGAGATCAATGCCTGCTCTATCGTCGTTCCAGTAGAAGTTGACGGCAAGACAGAAGAGTGGCTTGTAAACTTTAAAAATGAGACCCACAACCATCCGACAGAAATCGAGCCATTTGGTGGCGCTGCTACCTGCCTCGGAGGAGCTATTCGTGATCCACTTTCTGGTCGTACATATGTATACCAGGCTATGCGTGTTACAGGAGCTGCAGATCCTACCGTTTCTGTCAAAGATACCATGGAAGGAAAGCTTCCACAGAAAAAATTAGTTCGCGAAGCTGCCCACGGATATTCTTCTTACGGAAACCAGATTGGTCTTGCAACAGGTTATGTAAAGGAAGTCTATCATCCAAATTATGTGGCAAAACGTATGGAGATTGGTGCTGTAATGGGTGCCGCTCCAAGACGTGCTGTACAAAGACTCAACTCTGATCCGGGTGATCGCATTATCTTGCTTGGCGGCAGAACTGGTCGTGATGGTATCGGTGGAGCTACAGGATCTTCAAAGGCCCACAATACCGAGTCTACTGCAGTATGTGGTGCAGAAGTTCAAAAGGGAAATGCCCCTACAGAGCGTAAGATTCAGCGACTTTTCCGTCGTGAGGAAGTCAGCTACATCATCAAAAAATGTAACGACTTTGGTGCCGGCGGTGTCTCTGTTGCTATCGGAGAGCTTGCAGACGGACTTCGAGTTGATTTGGACAAGGTGCCAAAGAAATATGCCGGCTTAGATGGAACAGAACTTGCTATTTCTGAGTCTCAGGAGCGTATGGCAGTTGTAGTTTCTCCGGAAAATGTCGATCAGTTTTTGGCTTATGCCAAGGAAGAAAACTTAGAGGCAATCGAGGTTGCTATTGTCACAGAAGAGCCTAGACTTGTCCTTTCTTGGAGAGGTAAGGAAGTAGTAAATCTTAGCAGAGCCTTCCTCGATACCAACGGAGCTCATCAGGAGACAGATGTCTATGTTGAGATGCCAAAACAGGAAGAGAATTATTTTGATACATATGCTGTAGACGGAGTCGCAGATGCCTTAAAAGTAGGCGATGTGAAAAAGGCTTGGGAGACAACCCTTTCTGATTTGAATGTTTGCTCACAAAAGGGCTTGGTAGAGATGTTTGACGGCTCTATCGGTGCTGGCAGTGTTTACATGCCTTTCGGCGGTAGATACCAGCTCACCGAAACTCAGTCCATGGTGGCAAAACTTCCAGTGGCAGAGGGCAAGTGCGATACTGTTACCATGATGTCTTACGGATTCAATCCATATTTGTCATCATGGAGCCCATACCATGGATCTTCATTTGCAGTTGTCGAGTCAGTTGCTCGTATCGTTGCAGCTGGTGGTGATTTTAAAAAGATTCGTTTCACTTTCCAGGAATACTTCCGCCGCATGTCTACGGATCCAAAGAGATGGAGCCAGCCTTTTGCAGCCTTACTTGGCGCTTACCAGGCACAGATGAAATTCGGCCTTCCATCTATCGGTGGTAAGGATTCCATGTCAGGAAGCTTCAATGAGATTGATGTTCCTCCGACACTTGTTTCTTTCGCAGTGGATGTGGCAAAAGAAGGCGATATCATCACTCCTGAATTAAAAGAAGCAGGTCACGCACTTGTTCGTTTTAGTGCAAAAAGAGATGCTTATGATTTGCCAGATTATGATCAGATCATGTCACTCTATGAATTAGTACATACTTTGATTGGTAAGAAAGATATCGTATCTGCCTATGCTTTGGATGCTACCGGTCTTGTGGCTGCCCTTTCTAAGATGGCATTTGGTAACAAGCTCGGTCTTCACATTGCAGATGATGTTTCTGAGGCAGAACTTTTTGCTAACGGACTCGGTTCTATCGTAGCTGAACTTTCTAGCAGTGATGCTGATAAAGTATTTGCAGCTGCAAAAGAAGCTGGTCTCGAAGAATTCGTTTCTTTGGTTGGTATGGTTAGTGATGATGCAAAATTTGTTTACAAAGATGTTGAAATCTCAGTGGAAGCTGCTATTTCTTCTTGGGTTATGCCTTTGGAAAAAGTATTCCCTACAAGAGCCAGCCAGGACAAGACCTTGGTAGATTCAGGTATCTATCAGGCAAAAGAAATCTATGTTTGCAAAAATAAAGTTGCAAAACCAAAGGTATTTATTCCTGTATTCCCAGGAACCAACTGCGAGTACGATTCGGCAAAAGCATTTGAGCGTGCCGGAGCTCAGCCAATTGTAAAAGTATTTAAAAACCAGACAGCGGAAGATATTCGTGATTCTGTAGAGGTATTTACAAAGGCAATCGAAGAGGCCCAGATGATCATGTTCCCAGGTGGATTCTCAGCAGGAGATGAGCCGGAAGGATCAGCTAAATTCTTTGCAACCGCTTTTAGAAATGAAAAAATGAAAGAGGCGGTTATGGATCTTTTGAATAAGAGAGATGGACTTGCACTTGGTATCTGTAATGGTTTCCAGGCTCTTATCAAG
>CAVIOJ010000133.1:0-8409 GCA_963644225.1 Lachnospiraceae bacterium
TAACATATCTTGCCAATTGACATGGCCCTTTTTGATTATCTTAAAATTCATAAGAGTATAGTAGCAGGTTTATGTTGTAATGTCAACGGTTACAACTTGTATGAATTCGATTGACAAAGCCACAAGGTCTTAAAAAAAGGCCGTCACAAATCATGTGGCAGCCTTTTTCTTCAGATCGACAGAGTCAATCCATTTACTCAGTTGTATTAGTGCTTTCCTCTCCTTCAGTGGCTGCAGCTCCCGGATTTGTCTGAAGATCCGGATTATCCTTTCCACTGTGAGCGTCTGTATACATGGCACTGCTGTTTGCTACCATGTACAAAATGTTTTTAGCTCCTCTGTGAAGCGCTTCATCCCATGCATTTGGAGCAGCTTCAGCCTTTTTAAGTGTTACCTTAAAATCATCCTGACTCTCTGTTGACAGGAGGCAATCTGTTCCTGCAAGGATTGCTTTTGTAAAGTTAGAGAATGGCCATACTGTCATTCCACAGAAGTCTGTAAGACTGTATCCCTGGTATCCCCACTCATCACGGAGAACTGTTGTAACCAAACTCTCATTGCAAGGTGCCCAATCGGTTCCCAGTCTCATCATTGCGATCATAACACCGCCTGCACCGCCTTCTGTTATTGCAATTTCAAATGGCTTTAAGTAAATCTCACGGATGGCCTGTTCATTGACAAATGTCATAATACCATTGTCACGGTTATTGTCCTGATCATTTACTGCAAAATGCTTAACAACACAGGTTACACCTTCAGCTTCCGCATTCTTGACAACTGCTGCACCAATGGTACCTGCAAGGTATCCGTCCTCTGAGTAGTACTCATAATTTCTTCCGCCTACAGCACTTCTATGGGTATCAAATCCTGGGCCATACCAGCATGTAATTCCATATGCTGTTGCCTCATTGCCAATTGCTGTACCCATTTCAGCCGCAACATCTTTGTTCCATGTTGATGCTACAACTACGGCATTGGCGTAATCCATTCCTGCATCACCTGAATACAAGCTTGTAAGACCAACAGGTCCGTCACTTGCTGAAGTTTTTGGTATACCAAGTCTATCAAGCTCCTTGGTATGATACTGACCGTTTGCAACAAGCTGGAATGCTTCATCCTCAGTCAACTGGCTTACAAATTCATCCCACTTTGGATCATCATAATCCAGCCCTGTCATATCTGATAACTGAAGATCGGCATCTTCACCCCATACAACATCCGTTGATTCAACAGTCTCCTCGGCTGTATAGTCATCGATTGTTGCTTCATATTTATCAAGAATAGTATCAGTTGCTTCATAATTAATCTTGTCAACTGTCGGGTAAGTTCCCTCCCAGTCTGATCTTGACAGATATGTAATATCATTGTCATAGGTTACATCATCAAAAGCATTTGTAATCTCTGCTCCTGTATATTCAGATGTATTGATAACCTTACGTTCATCCAGTGTATAAATCTGTGTATCAACCACTTCATGAGAATTTCTGCAGATGCGAATCTCGTAATCCCCTTCATCCATCACATAGGACTTCTCATTAATATAGTCATAAGATTTCATATCCTCTGTATCAAAGGTAAGGGTTAATTCCTGAGATTCACCAGGCTCAAGCAAATCTGTCTTCTCATATGCACAAAGATTGGTGTCAGATTTTTCAATCTGTCTATCCTCATAATAAGGTGCAGAGTAGTAGAGTTCTACTACATCCTTGCCGGCAGCATCTCCGGTATTGGTAACCTTAACTTTAACTGTGATAGTTTCATCATTTGCCTGGAAATCCGTGGTCTCCCATTCGAAATTTGTATAGGACAAGCCATATCCAAATGGATAAACAACCTTTTCCTGGTAAGTCGCTTCATCATCCATGTAGCGGGTTTCATAATAGCGGTATCCTACATAAATGCCTTCGTAATAGTTGGAGAAGTAGACCGTATCATCCATATTTGAGAAGGTGTATCCCTCTGTCTGAGTTTCTTCTTCTGCTGCTTCTTCTGACGAAGTATCTTCAATAACCTTGTTGTCCGCAACAGAGTACCATTTTGCTGTGGTAGTCATTACAGCAGAAGGCTGATCTGTAACATCATATGCCCATGTATCAGCTGTTCTTCCCGATGGATTGACCTCACCTTTCAGGATGTCTGCAATCGCATTGTGTCCTGTGTTTCCAGGAAGTCCCTCGTAGATTACACCTTTAATGTTTGGGCGGTCCGCAATCCATGAAATATCCATATAGCAGCCAGTGTTAAGCAGAACCACCACGTTGTCAAAGGTATCACACACCTTATCAACCATCTGCTCCTCATCTTCCTTGAGGTAGAGGTCTTCAAGTTCTACATCGGCGCCTTCTGTACCAACACGACCGATTACTATAATCGCAGTATCTGAATAATCAGCTGCCTCCTGCATAATTTCGTCTGTAAGAGCAGATGCTGGGAGTTCAGCTGTGGCTGATGCGCCTCCCATAAGAATGTCCATTTCATTAGAGCTGCTCTTCTTCGTTTCCATCTCAGCATCATCAGTTGAGACCTTTTCGTCGTTGTACCAGTTTGCATACAAATTCTTTAAAGTTGTATTGTACTCAAAGCCATCCTCTGTCAAGGCATCCTCAAGAGTAACATCGTCATCATGCTTACATCCGCTGGAACCGCCTCCTGTATAGAAGCTGTCATATGCACGGATACCAAAGATATTTACTTTGTTGTTCTTCAGCGGAAGTACGTTGTCATCATTTTGCATCAGGACAGCGCCCTCTTCTTCAAGATCCTCAATATTCTCCTTTGCCGCTGTCTGAACTTCATTCTTGGTTTCTTCGTCTACATTTGACAAATCAACCCCCTGCTTCTCAATTCCAAGAAAGGCTTTGATTGTAGAGCTATAGTTGCGCCATGCGTAATTACCACCGATGGCTCCCACAACCAGCAATACTGCAAGTCCACCTGCGAGTCCTTTTTTCAAAGGAGACATAGGTTTTTTCTTTTTCTTTTTTTCTTTCTTTTCTTCTGTTTCCATAATTTTCCCTCCTATATGATTACAGCCTCCAGCTGTCATATTAGTTCGAATCTTAAGAAATCTACTTTAGTTTCTCCTACGTATTTAAAGTAAAGTCCCTGACTTCCCTCTCTCTTATCTAATTTTGCGCGGCCGTTTTCCTGCTTTTTAAAATATACACGACCAATCACATCTGTAAAATTTTCATCTGTAGATATTTCAAATCCATCATTTTTTCCCATCTTCCCATGAATTTTAATATCGATTGAAATCTCACTGGTTTTACTGAGGTCAAAATACTTAAAACCGGCAACAGCTCCATCTTGCATGTTGGCTATATACTGTTTGGCTTTGACATCACCATCTTTGAGATTCTGGGTAATATATGGGTGTTCCCTGAATTCCTTCTTGGGATTTTTGCAATCATACCTGCCAGTTTTACCCCTGTAGGAAAGATTACAGGCTATGCCAGCCCCGTAGATTCCCTGGCCTTCTAGCGGTCCTCCATTAAGGCCGCAGCTTGTCATCTCCGCTTGGATGAAATTGCCGTTTTCAGCTCTTTTCAGCTTCTCCGCACAGGTCTGCCTTGAGTAGGAATTCCGGTTGGTCTGGCGGTGATAAAAGATGTAAAAGTCATCCTTTAATCTCAGCATACCTCCATGATTGTTACCTATGTAATTGTGTCCACTCAAATCATCTTCGCCATGCAGAAATATGTCTGCATTGCTTACCAGCGTTCCCTTGTAGGCAAAGCCCTCTGTTGGTTTTGTGCTGGTAGCATAGCAAAGCTCGTGGTTGTTTTTTGAGGAGTAGACAAAATAGTATATGCCGTCGTACTTCCTTATGGAGCTTGCCTCAAAAAATTCATGGCCCTTAAAAGAACCGGGTCCCGCTTTGGGGAAGAGAAGCTTTTCCGGCTTTTTGATGGTCACCATGTCTTTCTCCAGTTCCAACACATAACCACCGCCAAACTTAAGTTTTTTACCCCCTGTCACAATTCCAGGAACCTGGTTGCCAAAGCCTGAATAGAGATAAACTCTGCCGTCATCATCCACCAGGACTCCTGGGTCAAAGGGGAAGCTGTCTCCTCTCTTTCTGCCCCAGATAGTTCCATCATCATAATGAACATGTCCATAGAATTCAAATGGTCCTGCCGGAGAATCTGCTACAGCTACTCCCATAATGCCCATAAAGTCAAATGCATAATAAAGATAAAATCTGCCATCTGCTCCCCTGGCTAAATCCGGCGCAAAGAGAAGTCTTAATCCCAACTTGTTTTTTGGATCCTGATTTTTCCTATAGATGGTTCCTTCGAATCTCCAGTCGCTTAAATCTGTAACAGGAGCTGAATAACATACATAGTTATTCATACAAAACATCGGGAAATTAAATCTGTCGTGAGACCCGTAAACATACACCCGACCATCAAACTCATAGGGTTCAGCATCAGGTATATATTCGTTTTGTGGTAAATAAGGGTTTACTGCTTGTTTTATCATTTGCTGTCCTCCCCTGCCGGAAAAATAATCTTGTTAACTACAAAGAATATTACCATTGAAATGCCACCATTTAATACTGTTGTTCCAATGTTATATATCCAGCTTGGGACATAATTTCCTGCCACGGCAACCCAGATACAATTAATGGAATTAACTATACAAGTAACAACAATGAATGCGCAAAGATACCACAAAGCCTGGTAAAGGAAATTCCCTTTACTTTTAAATACAAAGCTGCGCTGTATGGGGAAATTAATTGCTTCACCAACAAACATTGCTATCATGTAAGCGCAAAAATATGGGAGTCCGCCATGAGCAGCATCATAGCCAATGATATTCCATTTGAAGGTTTCTCCAAGAATGGTTATATCCTTTCCCGGAAATCCAAAATCCACAACCGGAAGTCCCGCAAAAACAAGTGGCAGAAATTGTAATAGCAGATATTTGAACACAGTGATCAAATTACATACGATTACGAACAGGCCACCCTCTCGCACCCACTGTGCAAGCTTGGGATTCTTCTCCTTGAAATCTTCCCACACAGTCGATATTTTTTGCAACATTTTTTCCTCCTTTCTTCATATTCTGTGATTGTATATTAGCAAATCAATTTTTTGATGAAGCGTCCATTTCACAAACTGCATTTTTATTTCATAAGCTGAAGCCAAAAACTTTATATTTGACAACTCCCCCCTGTCTGAGGTATATGTGTAACTATTCAGAACAGGTAAAATTTTAAAATCATACGTAAAAAGAGGGATTGGGAAATGATTGAAATAGCTATAGTTGAAGACGAGGAAGCTTACAGAAATACTCTTCTCGAATACCTTGAGAATTTTCAAAAAGATAATAATGAGAGCATACATACTACCATTTTTAGTGACGGAGATGAGATTGTTGAAAAATATACCGCTAGATATGACATTATTCTCATGGATATAGAAATGGAATTTATGGATGGCATGACCGCTGCCGCCAAAATCAGGGAACTGGATGACGGAGTTATCATAATCTTCATAACTAACATGGCTCAGTATGCGATACAGGGTTATGCCGTAAATGCGTTGGATTATGTATTAAAGCCTATATCCTATTTTGCTTTCTGTGAGCGCATGAAAAAGGCGATTGCAAGAATTAAACGCCGCGAAGAAACTTACCTGAGTATTGTTTCCAAAAATGAAACCAACAAGGTCCCTGTATCCTCTATCATCTGGATTGAATCTCAGGGGCACAGACTCTTTTACCATACCGCGGAAAAAGTAATGGAGTCTACCGTCCGCTCCATGAAAGAAGTCGAAAACGATTTGGCCGACTGCCACTTTTTCAGATGCAATAAATGCTACCTGGTGAACCTGGCCCATGTTAAGGCCATCCGAGACAACTGGGCTATTCTCACTGAGGGACAGATTATGATCAGCCGGGCCAAAAAAAGTGATTTTCAAAAAGCACTCACAACATACGCAGGAGCAATGGTGAAATAATGGAAAATATAGACCTGATTCAAAATATACCTAAGACATACACAGCCATCGCCGAATGGCTTTCTTGCTTTATCTACATAGCAGTTATAAATAAATCCTTTATCCCCGGAAAAAAGAAGAGCCTTTCACTCCTTTTGTCGCTGCTTCTTCTAATAATCGTACAGGGTATCGTTGACCTTATGCCTCTCTATCTATGGATTCCTGACATGATTGTCGCTGTCCTAATTATGTATGCCACCATATATTACTGCACACCGCTAAGCCACCAGGTTTCCGCCTATTGGGTAGTTCGAGCCTTTATCGCTGCTGAAATGATAGCCTCTTTAGAGTGGCAGATCTACTATTTCTTCTCTTATGATGCTGTCATGGAAAAAACACTTACGATGAATGTTGTAATGGTTCTGGTCTATTCCGCCATGTACGGCCTTATTTTTCTTATTGAAAACCATAATGAACAGGTATTGTCAGATGTAACAAAGCGTGAATTGTTAACTACTATTGCCATCGGAATTGTCTGCTTTAGCCTCAGTAATCTAAGCTATGTTTATTCAAACACTCCATTCTCCAGCCCTTTGGCCAGAGAAGCCTTCAATATCAGAACCCTGATGGACTTGGGTGGATACGCATTTCTTCTTGCATACCACATTCAGCTCTGCGAAGAGCATATGAAATCGGAACTGGATGCCATCCAAAACATTCTTCGCGCCCAGTATTCCCAATACCGTCAATCCAAGGAAAGCATTGAAATCATTAACCACAAGTACCATGACCTGAAGCATCAGATTAATATTTTGCGTTCAGAAAGCAACCCCGAGAAAAAAGAGGCCTATCTGGATGAGATAGAGAATGGAATCAAAAGCTACGAGTCCATGTTTAAAACCGGTAATGGTGTCCTTGACACGCTCCTGACTAACGCCAGCCTAAAGTGCAGCCGCCACAACATAACCTTTACCTGCGTTGCAGATGGCAGTCTGCTCAATAATCTATATGTAATGGATCTCTGTACTATTTTAGGAAATGCTCTGGACAACGCCATTGAATATGAAGTGCAGATTGAAGATAAAGAAAAGAGACTTATTCATGTAACCGTCTCAAAGATGAACGAATTTGTACTAATCAAAGTAGAAAACTATCTTCAGGACAAAATCACCTTTGCAGGTGATTTGCCCAAGACTACAAAGGGCGACCCAAACTACCATGGTTTCGGAATGAAAAGTATGAGGTACTCCGTTGAGAAATATAAGGGAACCATGACTGTCAGCGCCGACGATAACTGGTTTGTAATCAACATACTTATTCCTAAATAAGACAAAGAATTTGGCTTACTCCTCTATCTGCTTTTTTAAGTCGTCCTCAATGTCTGCCAAGGTTGTCTTTGCCAGCTCATTTTCCATAGCTTGTTGGACCGCCATTAATTTTTTATCCAGTACCTTATGGATGTTTGAACCCACAGGACATTTCTCATTTGGATTTTCATGAAAATGGAAAAGCTCCTCCTTGGGATTACATTCCACTGCCTTGTAAATATCCAACAGAGTTATTTCGTTATAAGGCTTCAATACCTCAACTCCACCAGTGCCCCGCTGCACCTCAATAAGTCCTGTGGCCTTAAGCTGTCCCAGAAGCTTTCTAACTATAACCGGATTAGTTCCTATACTGGCCGCCATAAAATCACTGGTGACCTTCTGATCTTTGAATGTATCAATACAGGCAAACATATGAATTGCCATTGTAAATCTGCTTGAAATCTGCATATATCTTCCTCCATCTGAGGATTATAATATCAGCATTTTGTTGTAAGTGCAATTGTTACATTGTACGGCTTGGAAATGACATTGGAAAAATTGCAAGAAATTTAAAAGATGATTAAAAACAATACCGCAGCATTCGACAGGAATGCTGCGGTATTGCCGATTGTGTATTTATCCGTTCACCGCACCACCGCAGTATTCGCAACAGCCTCTATCATCCGGCGTGGTGGTTGCACCGCAATAAGGGCAGGTGACTGCCGATTTTGGAGCAGCAGCCTGTTCAATCTTATCGCGCACATCCTGACGAACCTGCAAAAGAGCCTGCTTAATCTCCTCTCCAAGTTCTTTGTTCTTGCGGTACTCCACATTGGTTTCCGGATTGCAACCGGTCGACATGCCTGGGCGCGCAGGAGGTGGAGTTATATCCACAGAAGATGAGTTGAGTTTAAAGCGAATCTCATCAAAATAGGGGTTATTGACGAAAATGGTTATATAAAAATCGTAAGAATATTCATACCGTGGAGGATTGTAGCTGACCTCCTTGCCATCTCTGTCCTCCCGCTTAATCTCCGTGCTGCTCTCATCGATATCAAGATCGCAACCAGTTACATCTGAAAAATCCAAAACATCAGGGTTTGCCTCCGCCAAATTTCGCGCTCTTGTCACCATAAATTTTTTGGCATCCTCATCCA
>CAVIOJ010000134.1:0-3866 GCA_963644225.1 Lachnospiraceae bacterium
ATATATATTCGAAATAAAAAAGATAAAAAAACCTGAAAAAATATGAGAGAAAACTTTTTGGAAAATGACAGTTCCCTTATTGAAATGACAGAAAATAGATGCTAGTATTTACATTAGGTAGGAGGTGGTTTTTGTGACAGATAATGAGACATTTACATACTTTAAACAGGCAGTAGATCTATTTGCTGCCACAATGAATGACTACCTCTATGTCTATGATATGACCAGAGGAATCTATTACATTACTGAACGTGCAGTAGAACGCTTCGCTTTGGAGACCAACTATTTTAGAAATGTAGATGATGTGTTCAAAAAATTGGTCTATGAAGACGATTTTGTCATGTTAAAAAAAGATCTTGATGATGTGCTTGCTGGCAAAAAATCCAGTCACAATATGCGTTATCGCTGGATGAGTCGTGAGGGCAAGCCTGTCTGGATCAACTGCCAGGGTCGATGCATCAATGACTCCAAGACAGAAGACCTCATTATGATCGGCTGTATCAATGAGATTGGCCAGAGAACCAAGGCTGACAATATCAGTGGACTCTTAGGTGAGGTATCCTTAAGAGAGCAGTTAGAGCAATTTAGAAAAAAGCCTAAATGCTATTTTATGCGTATCGGCATCGATGACTTTAAAAATATCAACGAATCCTTAGGTACTGATTACGGAGATCATGTTATCTATGATGTGGCTAACGCCATATCAGACTGTCTGCAGATGGGTCAGTATGTCTATCGTATGAATTACGATGAGTTCATGGTTTTCGATTTGCTCAGCAATTCAAAAAAATCTGTAAAGGACTTGTACAAACTGATTCGTACCCACATTGACAGTCACATTCGACTGCATGAATACGAGGCTATTTACACCATATCTGCCGGTTTGGTATCTTATCGGGATTTGGATGTCTTAGACTTCGATGAGATTGACAAGCTATCCCAGTTTGCCCTCACTTGTGCCAAGGACAAGGGCAAGAACCAGATCGCTAATTTTGACAGAGACCAGTATGAGACTTTTGTCAGCAACCGATATATGACCAGAGAACTTCGTCGTGCCGTATCCAAATCCTACCGGGGATTTGAACTTTATTTTCAGCCTATCGTAGATGCATCTACCGGAGAGATTTATGCTGCAGAGTCCCTGCTTCGTTATTGCAATGAAGCTGGACAGATGATGCCTCCTGGACGATTTGTGGGCCAGTTAGAGGAGAGCGGTTTGATAGTTCCTGTGGGCAGGTGGATTGTAGAGACTGCCGTTGAGGCATGCCTTGCCATCCAGCGATACAAGCCGGATTTCAAGGTTACCATCAATTTTTCCTACATCCAGATTTTCAAGAGTCCTATGTACGATGATCTGGTAAATATAATCGAAAAATATGGAATCGATCCATCCAGCATTATCGTAGAGCTGACAGAGAGTGGTTATTTGGCCAGAAGCCAGGTGGTTGTGAATCTGTGGCAAAAATTAAAGGCCTATGGTATATTGATAGCCCTGGATGATTTTGGAACCGGATATTCGAATTTGAGCAGTATCTCCCAGATGCAGCCGGATATTCTAAAGATTGACCGCGGCTTTACCCTAAAGGCTCTAAACAACAACTATGACAGACAGCTTTTGACTCAGATTATCGACATGTCTCACAGCCTTGGCATAAAGGAAGTGGTAGAGGGCATCGAGGAAAAAGAGGAACTGGATCAGATAGTTGCCCTTGGCCCGGATTATATCCAGGGATTCTACTATGGCAAGCCTTGTGATTTTGATTCTTTTATGGAGCAATTTATAGACACAGCCAAGTAGTATAAGCCCAAGGCGGGAGATTATTATATAGCCACCAAATTGGACATAGAATCCAATATACTTGACTGAGATATGCCAAAAGGCTATCCTAGAGAGAAAAGATTTTTAACAGAGGAAGATATACAATATGTGCGGAGTAAGCGGATTTATAGGAAAGACAAAAGAAGGAATCGACAGAGAAAAGACCCTAAAAGCCATGATGGATAAAATCATCCACAGGGGTCCAGATCAGGAAGGCATGTATGTCAATGATCATGTGGCACTGGGATTTCGCAGACTTAGTATCATTGATTTAGACCACGGTATGCAGCCTATGTTCAATGAGACCGGAGATGTGGTTATCGTTTTCAATGGCGAGATTTACAACCACTTGGATCTCCGCCGTGACCTGATAGAAAAAGGACACGTTTTTGCCAACAATGCAGACACAGAGTGCCTGATTCATGGATATGAGGAGTATGGCGTTGACCTGTTAAAAAAGGTTCGCGGTATGTTTGCCTTCGTTATTTATGATATGAAAAAGGATTTGATTTTTGCAGCCAGAGATTTCTTTGGTATCAAGCCTTTTTATTATGCTCAGCCAGATGGCAACTTTGTATTCTCTTCAGAGATAAAAAGTATCTTGGCTTATCCAGAAATCAAGCGTGAGGTCAATGAGGAAGCCTTAGAGCAGTATATGAGTTTCCAGTATTCTGTATTGCCAGAGACATTCTTCAAGGGAATCTACAAGCTTCCTGCTGGTCACTACATGCTGATCCAGGACGGCAAGACCCAGATTACACAGTACTTTGATCCATTGATGCAGCCTGCAAAAGCACCGGAATCTTTGGATAAAACTGTAAAAGAAATCGAAGAGTTGGTTCACGAATCAACTATGGCACATATGATTGCAGACGTGGAAGTTGGAGCTTCTTTATCAAGCGGTGTAGATTCGAGCTACCTTGTATCTGAATTCCCTGGAGAAAAGACCTATACAGTAGGCTTTTTGGGCAGAGAGAGCAAGTACAATGAAATCCGTTATGCGGAAGACTTGACCAAGGAACTTGGCAAGAAAAATATCAGTAAGACTATTAGCAGTGACGAATACTTTGATTCTATTCCAAAGGTTATGTATTACATGGATGAACCTTTGGCTGACCCAGCCTGCATTGCTCTTTATTTTGTGGATGAGCTGGCCGCAAAGGATATTAAGGTTGTTCTTTCCGGCGAAGGCGCAGACGAATTCTTCGGCGGTTACAATATCTATCACGAGCCGCTTTCTTTGGCAGGGTATCAAAAATTGCCACAGGGCCTTAGAAAAGGCATGGCTTCCCTGGTGAAAAAGATGCCGAATTTCAAGGGCAAAAACTTTATCATCCGTGGCAGCAAGTCTGTTGAGGAGCGTTTCATTGGTAATGCCAACCTCTTCTCCGTGGAAGAGCGCGAGGCTATTTTAAAATCAAAGCTTACCCATGTGACACCACAGGATTTGACAGCTCCTTACTATGAGAAATGTCAGGGACTTAGCGATATTGCCAAGATGCAGTATATCGATATGAATTTCTGGTTGCAGGGAGATATTCTTCTAAAGGCAGACAAGATGAGCATGGCCCATTCTCTTGAGGCCAGAGTTCCATATCTTGATGTCAAGGTATTTGATTATATCAAGAATCTTCCGATTGATTATCGTGTTACCGATGAGGCGACCAAGCGTGCTTTCCGTATTGCGGCAAAGAATCACTTGCCAGAATTTACCGCCAACAAAAAGAAACTGGGCTTCCCAGTGCCAATTCGCGTTTGGCTAAAAGAGGATAAATACTTTGACAAGATCAAGGAAGCCTTTACATCAGACGTGGCCAAAACTTATTTTGACCAGGATATGCTCCTTACTCTTTTGGAGGATCACAGAGCGGACAAGGCGGACAACAGCCGTAAGATTTGGGCGATTTATGTATTCTTGGTATGGTATCAGGTATATATCGCAGCGGATGAGGTGGCCATTCCAGCTTAGTATTTGATATATTCAAATAAAAAATAAAAAGCGTCTTGAAACATGTTGTCTCAAGGCGCTTTATTTGCGTCACAGTAT